>NZ_JAUSCH010000005.1 GCF_030651595.1 Candidatus Oleimmundimicrobium sp.
AGACTGCCACGCCCTTTGGGCTCGCAGTGACGGTAAAGACGTCATCACGAGGATCGCGGGGCCCCTTACCCGTCATTACGAGGACTTCGACGTTATGTCGGAGGACGAAGTAATCTCGCTGGCAATCTCTAAAATAGACTACGCTTATATTGAGTGGTTTAATATCGCAGAGTTTTTGGGCATTCTTTCTTTATTAATTAAAGAAAATCGGTGAAAATTACGATAATTAAAGTAAGGGTATTTTAAGTTGATTTAAGGAAAGGTGAGTCAAGTAGGAGAACACGAATTTAAAAAAGTCTCTAAAAGGAAAAAAATTATTTTAGGGGTTTTAGTGATAATTTTATTGGGAGGGGCAGGTTTATCTGTCTATTTTCGTGTACCCACATTTCTGTATACGCAGACGGGTGGGTTGAGCTCTTCTACAACGGATACGGGAAATTACAGAGAAAAGGCGCTTGATTTTTACGAGAAAAAAAAGTTTGAGGTGGCGGTAATCGAGTTAGAAAGAGCTGTTTTAAAAAACCCGGATGATTTTGAGGCACAATATCTTTTGGGTCAATCATATGAAGCTTTAGGTAAAATTAATAGCGCGATAGAGGCATACAAGAAGGCAGTTGAGCTAAGACCTGAAAATGCTCAGGTATATTATAATTTGGCAATTGTATATAAAGCGACGGGAGCTAATAGTTTGGCAATTAAAATGTTAGAAAAAGCTGTTAAAAACGACGAAGATTTTGTTGGAGCTCGCTTTATGTTGGCAAAAATGTATTTGGAGGAAAAACAGCCCTACAAGGCCAAAAGAGAACTTGAAAGAATAGTTGAGATTAATCCTTATGGATTTGATATGGCCGAAGTCCACTTGGAGCTCGGATTGGTTTATTTAAAAAACAATGATAAAGAAAAAGCCGTAGCCGAGTGGGAAAAAGCCCTGGAAATTAATCCGGACTATGGACTGGCAAAAGACTTGCTTGAAAAATATAATGTGCTTATTGATGAGGAGACTGTTAATTGATGGCCAAAATAACATATTTTAGCGTCATTGCGAGTCCTGATGTTTCGTCGGGGCGAAGCAATCTCGACAGCAACGATAAAATTCAACAGTCGGGTGGGCAAATAACCACAAAAACGGAAGAAGTCGTCCAATAGCCGTATTAGTTAAAATTTTGATTTTAAAGTTTGGGGAAGTGGAGCTAAAAATGAAATCTCTTTTAAGAAGTAAAAAGAGAATTAAACAAGGTTTTTTAGTCTTAACCATAGGTCTTTTGTGTGTAATTTTCTCAACCCTTAGTTTAGCTGCCAATGTTATAACCAATGGGACTTTTAATGGAAATTTAAGCGGCTGGACGCTTTCTGAAGCAGCTACCGGTAGTACTGACGACGGGATTTTATATAACACCGATACGGCTACGGCCGATGGCACGGGTTGTATGCGCGGCCAAACGAAGTTTGAGGCCGCTTGGGTCGGTAATGCTACCCAGAATTTTACCGTAAACAGCGGGGTTATTAGCGCAACTTTGAACTTTACGTGGAGAAAATGGGCCCTGGCCGATGCTTCTAGGAAGCACGATATTAAAGTTGAGTTAATTGACCCCGGTTCAACCACCCGTTATACATGGACAGACACTGCAACGCGAGGGACAGGCACAGGTAGTTGGAATGTTCAAAGCAACATAGACGTAAAAAGCAACATTCAGGCGGGAACAACGGGAAGCTGGACAATTAAGATATCGTGGGATTTGCAAGCTGGCCAGGATAAAGGGTATTGTGGCGCCGACTTCGACGATATAAGTTTGGATATTACCTGTGACACAACTCCTCCGGTAACTACTCTTTCAGTAAATCCCACATCTCCTGACGGCAATAACAGTTGGTATATAACTAACCCAACGGTTACTCTCACCAGAGATGAGCCGGGGGCCACTTATTATCAATGGACGGCACATGGTGTAGCTACTCCAACCACGGGATTTTCAACATACTCCGGGGCTGTTCAGTCGAGTACCGAGGGTTGGCGCGACATCTGGTATTACAGCGTTGACAATTACACAAATCAGGAGG
>NZ_JAUSCH010000006.1 GCF_030651595.1 Candidatus Oleimmundimicrobium sp.
GGGAAAGTTGAAAGTAAGCTGATGCCTGCCCGCCTTTGGAAGGGCAGATAGCTTATGCTTGCCCGCCTCTGGCGGGGTTGATGGAGGATGGAGTATAGAAGGATAACGAGTATGGAGTAAGAAAGTAGAAATTAATGGAGATTATGTGGAAATTTCGAATAAGTAACTGTTAATTTCTACAAATCTCAATAAGTTTCTATAAATTACTATTAGTCTCAACGAAGCAATCTTCATATATTACAATAAATCTCAATTAATTACAAAGTATCTGATGGCAGAGAGAGTATTGAGTATAGAGTATAGAGTATAGTAAAACCAGCAATCTGGCTAACAAACTCCCGACTCCCGACTAACAGACTCCCCACTACCTGCCTACCGGCAGGCAGGGAAAGTGGAAATTTTAAAGTTTTAAAAAAATTAATAAGAATATTGGACGAAGCGAATGCTTGGTGTTAATTTTATAAGCATATTAATGAAAATTTATATTAAGGCGGGGAGATAGTTTGAAGATTGCAATTGGCAGCGATCATGCCGGCTACGAGTTAAAAGAAAAAATAAAGGTATTTTTAAAAGAAAAGAATCTGGAGATTTTGGATGTTGGCACAAACAACTCGGAATCTGTTGATTATCCTGACTATGCGGAGAGAGCGGCCGAGGTGGTGGCGTCAGGTAAATTTGACAGAGGTATTATCATTTGCGGTTCAGGGATAGGAGTCGCGATGACGGCAAACAAAATTCCCGGGGTTAGAGCCGCCGTTTGTAACGATATTGAGTCCGCTCGTCTTAGCAGGCAGCATAATGACGCGAATGTTCTCACAATGGGAGGGCGGCGTGTGATTGATTTAAAAGAAGCTAAAAAAATTATAAACACGTGGCTTAAAACTGAATTTGAGGGTGGGCGGCATTTAATGAGACTTGCAAAGATTGCTAAGTTGGAGAGAAAATATTCTTCAAAAAAACCGGAGGTTGAATAGTGGAAAATTTATCTAAAATAGACCCTGAGATAACTAAGGCCATAGAGGATGAATTAAGGCGCCAGCAAGGAACTTTGGAGCTTATTGCTTCTGAAAATTTTGCAAGTTTAGCTGTAATGAGAGCCACTGGTTCTGTTTTTACAAATAAGTATGCGGAAGGTTACCCCGGTAAAAGATATTACGGTGGGTGTGGATTTATAGATGTTGTTGAAAAATTAGCCATAGAACGGGCTAAAATTATTTTCGGAGCGGACCATGCAAACGTTCAACCACATAGTGGTTCACAAGCAAACATGGCGGTGTATTTTTCTTGTTTAAAACCCGGCGATAAAGTTATGGGCTTGGAGCTTAGCCATGGTGGTCATTTAACTCACGGTAGTCCGGTTAACTTTTCGGGTCAGTTATACGATTTTGTTTTTTATGGTGTTAACAAAGATACTGAAATATTTGACTATGATGAAATTTTAAAAATTGCTAAAAAACACAGGCCAAAAATGATAGTTACCGGGGCAAGCGCTTATCCGAGAACCATTGATTTTGAGGCATTTCGCAAGATTGCTGATGAAGTAAACGCTTATTTGATGGCTGATATAGCTCACATCGCCGGCTTAGTTGCTGCCGGTGTTCATCCGAGTCCAATTCCTCACGCGCAATTTACAACTACTACTACTCATAAAACTCTCCGCGGACCCAGGGGTGGAATGGTTTTTTGTGAGGAGAGATTTGCTAAGTCGATAGACAAAACGGTCTTTCCCGGTATTCAAGGCGGTCCCTTAATGAATGAAATAACCGCAAAGGCCGTTTGCTTAAAAGAAGCTCTAACCGATGAATTTAAGGATTATCAAAAACAAATTATTAAAAACGCTAAAATTTTGTCACGTGTTTTTCAGGACAACGGATATCGTTTGGTCTCCCGGGGGACTGATAATCACCTCTTCTTAGTTGATTTAACCGATAAAGGGATTACAGGGAGAGAGGCGGAAGTTGTTCTTGAAAGTGTGGGAATTATTTTAAATAGGAGTACTATTCCTTTTGAGACAAAGAGTCCTTTTATTACAAGCGGAATTAGAGTAGGCACTCCCGCCGTTACAACTCGGGGGATGAAAGAAAAGGAAATGGAAAAAATCGGAGAGTTGATGATAAGAACTTTAGAAAACATGGATAACGAGAAGGTTCATACGGAAGTAAAAAATAAAGTTGAAAAACTCTGTGAGGAATTTCCGCTCTACCCGGAATTGTAGGCAGATGGCGAATAGATCATGGAATATGGAAAAAGAAGGGGTATAGGGGAAAGGTAGAGATTAAATGGAAACTTGTGGAGATTAAGTAGAGATTGAGAAAACGGCTATTAATCTCAATGAATTACAATAAATCTCAATTAATTTCAAAATATTTAATGGCAGATGGCGAATAGATCACGGAATATGGAGTATGGAGTATGGTAAAACCAGCAATTTGCCCAACAAACTCCCGACTCCCTGCTAAGAGACTCCCGACTAACAGGGTAACGGGTAAAGTAAGGATTAAAAGATTAAAGATCAATTCTTCTCCGTCATTGCGAGTGACCGAAGGGAGCGCGGCAATCTCATAAGCGACAGATGGCAGATAGCGAATGGCTAAAAACATAGAGCAGAGAATAAATTAAGGGTATAGGATAAAGGGTAAGTTGTACAGGTTAAGAGCTTATCGGACAGTTGATAGTTAAAAACAATTAGCGGTCACTCCCTCTCTGGTATGATGAGATTGGCAAAAAAACATCTACCAAAGGAGGAAAAATGACTGCTAAAGAAAAGATAGCAGATAGCAAATGGCTTATGGTTAGAGGTTGAACCCCTCTCTTCCCCCTCCCTTGACGGGAGGGGATTAAGGGGAGGGTGAAATGAACTCTCTGTCCTAGATGTGTTTTAGATAGAGGCTAAAGGCTGAACTTAAAGGCCGCCTTTTTACTTAATTGGTTTTTGACTGACGGCTGGAAGCTGAGAGCTGGTGGCTAGCTAAGGGCTGAACTTAAAGGTCGTTTTTACATTTTTCAATTTTATATTTTCATTTAAAAAATGAGGTAAACAAGATGAATCGTCCAACTTGGGATGAATATTTTATGAAGATAACTGAAGAAGTTTCGACGCGTTCAACATGTCTGCGTCGCCAAGTTGGCGCGGTTATCGTTAAAGATAAAAGAATTCTTGCTACCGGTTATAATGGCGCGCCGTCGGGATTAAAACACTGTCTTGAAGTTGGTTGCATTAGAGAACTTCAGAATATTCCCTCAGGAGAAAAACACGAGTTATGTCGGGGTCTTCATGCTGAGCAAAACGCTATCATCCAAGCTGCTCTTCATGGCATAAAAATTGGTGAAGCTTTGATATATACCACTCACCAGCCCTGTATTCTTTGTGCTAAAATGCTGATAAACGCGGGCATAAAAGAGATTATTTATCGGGACGCTTATCTGGATTCACTGGCCGAGAAAATGATTAAAGAGGCAGAAATTAAAATAAGGCAATTAAGAAAGTAAAAAATTTTTAAAAATCTCTTGTCATAAATATTTACTTTATGGCATTATTTAAAAGTTGTGATTTAATGTTAAGTGAAAAAGATAAAGATAATAAACCATGGCTAAGTGAAGTTAGAGGATATGGCAATATAGGGATAGATTTAGCTTGTTCTATTTTGGTAGGGTTTGGCATAGGTTATTTATTGGATAAGTGGTTGGGTACGACCCCTTTGTTTATGATTGTGGGAGTTTTATGGGGAGTTACAAGCGCTTTTTTATTGCTTTATAATAAAATTAAACTTGAAAAAGAAGAGAACGATAAGGATAAACGAAAGGGTTGATTTTGTTGACGAGCTCCGTGTCTTTGATTAGCAAGTCTATTTTAGCAAGTTTTTTGCTTTGCTTGTTAGTTACTGTGGGAGCTTATTACGAAAGAGGTATTTCGGGGGCTTGGGGCATAGTTACCGGGTTTGCAATGGCTACTGCTGACTTTGGAGTAGCTTCTTATTTGATTGCAAGATGTATGAAGAGTGAAAAAAATGCGCTGAGCGCGGTTGTTTTGCCCGGTTTTTTAATTCGTTTGCCTTTAGTTCTCGGTATAATTTACTACTTTATCAAGGTTCCCCGGGTGGATATTTATGCTCTTATCGGGAGCTTTATAGCTGTTTACAGTTGTCTTTTGTTTGTGGAATTAAAATTGATAAACGATTTAGCTAAATCATCTAAGTTAGAAATTGGAAAGGGGTAATTATATTGGATCCACTTCATCATTTTCATCTTCATCCCATAATTCATCTTCCTCACATCGGGCCCATCGACCCATCTATTAACATAGCGGTAATATCAATGTGGATAGCGACCGCGGCGGTGTTTGTCTTATTTTTTCTGGCATCCAGAAAAGTTAGCTTGGTTCCGAAAGGAATTCAAAACTTGGTGGAGGTGATTGTCCAGTTTGTTCGCGATGATATCGTCTTAACCATGATGGGCAAAGAAGGACTTCCTTACCTGCCATTTATTTTGACATTGTTCATGTTTATTTGGTTCTGCAATTTAGTCGGTTTAATACCCGGCTTATTTACTCCCACGAGCAACATATTTGTAACCGGGACCCTTGCAATTATGGTTTTCTTTGCGACTCACATAATCGGAATTGTTAAACATGGCCCTTTTAAATATTTTAAGGGTTGGGTTCCCCAAGGAGTGCCCAAAGCGTTAGCGCCGGCTCTTTTCATCATCGAGATTCCAAGCGCTTTTGCCAAACCCTTTTCTCTGGCAGTTCGTCTTTTTGCCAATATGCTTGCCGGGCACATTGCCCTTTTAATCTTTTTGAGTCTGATAATTCAGTTTAAAAGTTTAATCATTGCGCCGGCTCCTGTTTTGGGGGCTGTGATTATTTTAATTTTGGAGTTGTTATTTACGTTGTTACAGGCATATATCTTTGCCATGCTTTCAGCGCTTTATATTTCGGATGCCGTTCACGGCGGACACTAATTAGGAGGGTATGAAATAAGAGGAGCTACCAGTCTCCAGCTACCAGCTTTCAGGAAGACCAAGAAGCATAGAGCAGAGAGTGGAGAGCAAAATAAGGGTATATAGGGTGATGGGCAAGGGATAGAGATTAAATGGAAATTAGGCGGTAATTGGGGAGATTAGGCGATAATTAAGTTGTAATTAAGTGGTAATTACAATGAATTTCAATATCAGCACTCAGTAAAAATTAAGCAGAGAGATTAAGTAGAGATTGAGGAAACGGCTATCAATCTCAATAAATTACAATAAATCTCAATTAATTTCAAAGTACCTGATGGCAGATAGAGTATGGAGTATAGAGTATGGAGTATGGCAAAACCAGCAATCTGGCTAACAAACTACCGACTCCCCACTAAGAGACTCCCGACTGTTTTGTATAGGGTGACGGGTAAGGGGTAAAGTTAAAAACGAAAAAATTCCCATTCGTCATTGCGAGGAGCCGTAGGCGACGCGGCAATCTCAAGGGTAGAGACATAGGGACTTGGCCACATAGAGACATGGTTAAAAGCATAGAGCAGAGAGCCATGAGATTTTTTTCTAAACTCTAAGCTAATAAAATTTGACAACAATGAACAATAAAATAATTAACTAAGGAGAGGAGGAAGTATTTTGGACGCACAAGGTATTGCTTATGTATGTGGAGCTTTGGCCATGTCATTGGCTGCAATTAGTTGCGGTTTAGGAATTGCTTGGTTGGCAAGGGCTTCTGTTGAGGGTTCTGCTCGTCAGCCGGAAGCAGCAGGCGGTATCCGTACAACCATGATTATCGCGGCCGCGTTGGTTGAAGCTATTTCTTTGTACACGTTTGTTATTGCTATTTTATTGGTAACTAAATAAGTTTTAAGGAGGTGGATAATAGGTGGATGTATTATTCCATCCCGAGACGGGTTTGATTTTTTGGTCTTTGATTTCGTTTCTTTTGCTTTTTGTTTTGCTTAAAAAAATTGCTTACAAGCCAATTTTAGGAATGTTGGAAAAGCGGGAGAACAAAATCAAAGAATCTTTAGATGAAGCCGAAAAAACTCGTCTTGAGGCAGAAAAATTGTTTGCAGATTATCAAAAACAGATAGAAAATGCTCGCAAAGAAGCCCAGCAGGTAATAGAGCAGGGTAGAGTTGCTGCTGAGGGGATTAAAAAAGAAATAATTGAAAGTGCAAATAAGGAATCTAAAAGAATGATTGAATCAGCTCAGCATGAGATGACTTCAGAAAAAGAAAAAATTATAGTGGAGCTTCAGGATAAAATGGCGGGTTTAATCATCGATGCCTCTTCTAAGGTTGTTCAGAAGGCATTAAGCAAAAAGGATCATTTAAGTTTAATAAAGGAATACACAGCAAAGTTAGGTGATATTTGTGAAGGCTGATACAGTTGTTGGTGATACTTCAGGAAAGAGCATTGAGGAAATAGTTACCATTGCTTCGAAGCTGCAAGAGGAGCTTTCTCGGCTTACCAATCAACTTACGTTTATTGAGATGGTTGCTGAAGTGACAACTGTGGTGCCATTGACTCCAGATTTAACCGTTAGTTTACAGAAGAAACTTTCCCGTTTAACTGGCAAAAATGTCCTACTTAAGACGTTTATAGATGAGTCTATCCTTGGTGGAATGGTTATTCGCATGGGGGATAAGGTTTTAGACTTTAGTATTCGCAGCAGACTTGATAAGCTGAGGGAAAAATTTGTAAGCGATAAGGGGTTGGGTTCAGATGACGGGAATTCCTGAACTTTTAAAGGAAAAAATAGATGAACTGGATATGGGATTTGAGATTATTGAAGTTGGTGAGGTTCTTGAAGCCGGTGACGGAGTAGCTCTCGTTAGAGGGTTACCTGGAGCAATGGCGGGCGAAATGCTGGAGTTCCCCGATGGTGTTTACGGAGTGGTTTTAAATTTAGAGGAAGATAGAATAGGCGCCGTGCTTATGGGTGAAGCCACCGGAATCAAAGAGGGGGATGTTGTAAAGCGAACAGGGAAAATACTCCAGGTTCCCGTGGGCGAAGCCATGGTGGGAAGGGTAGTAAACGCTTTAGGGCAGCCCATTGACGGAAAGGGTCCCATAAAAGCGGACAGCTTTAGGCCTATTGAATGGAAAGCGCCCGGTGTTGTGGAAAGACAGCCCGTAAAAGAGCCACTTCAGACAGGGATAAAAGCCATTGATTCCATGATTCCAATTGGCCGAGGCCAAAGGGAGCTTATCATTGGTGATAGGCAAACCGGCAAGACAGCCATTGCGACCGATACCATCATTAATCAGCAAGGAGAAGGTGTTATCTGTGTTTATGTGGCCATAGGCCAGAAAGCTTCCACTGTTGTCCAAGTTGTAAAAGATC
Source organism: Candidatus Oleimmundimicrobium sp. (assembly GCF_030651595.1). Taxonomy (NCBI): domain Bacteria; kingdom Bacillati; phylum Actinomycetota; class Candidatus Aquicultoria; order Candidatus Subteraquimicrobiales; family Candidatus Oleimmundimicrobiaceae; genus Candidatus Oleimmundimicrobium; species Candidatus Oleimmundimicrobium sp. Next base: position 7,325 of record NZ_JAUSCH010000006.1, read on the forward strand.
TTGAGGATCGGGGAGCTATGGATTACACGGTTGTTGTAAGCGCCCCTGCCGATGAGCCGGCACCACTTCAATATATTGCTCCTTATGCCGGCTGTGCCATAGCTGAATATTTTATGTATAAAGGCGGACACGCGCTTTGTGTATATGATGATCTTTCAAAACACGCTCAGGCTTATAGGCAAGTTTCATTGGTTTTGCGCCGTCCTCCCGGCCGAGAAGCTTATCCGGGAGATATCTTTTATCTTCACTCTCGTTTGCTCGAGAGAGCGGTAAAGCTGAGCGATAAAAATGGCGGCGGCTCATTAACTGCTCTGCCTATTGTCGAAACTCAAGCAGGTGATGTTTCTGCATATATTCCAACGAACGTAATTTCAATTACGGACGGTCAGATTTTTTTGGAGAGCGACCTCTTTTTTGCCGGAGTGAGACCCGCTATCAACGTGGGTATCTCTGTTTCCAGGGTTGGAGGTAACGCGCAGATTAAGGCAATGAAGCAAGTAGCGGGCAGTTTGAGATTGGATTTGGCTCAATTCAGGGAGCTTGAAGCATTTGCCCAATTTGGTTCAGAACTGGATGAGACGACCAAGGCACAGCTTGCGCGTGGCGAGAGAATGGTGGAAATTTTAAAACAAGGCCGCTATGTTCCGGTGCCGGTTGAGAAACAAATCATTATCATTTACGCTGGCGTTAAAGGTTATCTTGATGATATTTCCGTGAATAGAGTTTGTCAGTTTGAGGCAGATATTTTGCAGTTCATAGAGGGGAATTACCCTGAAATAAGTCATAAGATTCGTGAAGAAAAGGTACTTTCTGAAGGAACCGAAACAGCTTTAAAGAAAGCTATTGAGGAATTTAAAATAACTTTCATGGAACAATAAATTTTATTTAAGGGATGTATGAATTTTGGCTAGAACCCGTGAGATAAAAAGACGAATAAAGAGTATTGAAAACACCAGGCAGATAACAAGAACCATGGAGATGGTTGCGGGGGCAAAGATTAGGAGATCCCAGGAGGGAATCGAAAACTCTCGCCCCTATGCTACAAAGATGATGGAAGTTCTTGCCAACCTATCTTCATATGTTAAAGCCGGGAAACATCCGCTTTTGGAAGTTCATGAAAAACAGGAGCGGGTCTATATTTTGTCGATAACCTCAAACAGGGGACTGTGCGGAGCTTTTAACACAAATATCATTCGCAAAACCGAAAGTATTTTAGAAAGAGAAAAACAAGCAGAATGCGAGGTAGTTCTATCGGTTGCCGGACAAAAGGGCATCAATTATTTTAAATACCGTGGTTATGAATTGTTGTCAGAATATACTGAGATTGGCGATTCACCTAAATTTGAAGATGCCCGCGAAATTGCCGCTAAAATTATGGAGATGTATATAAATCACGAGGTTGACAAGGTTTTGATTATCTTTAATCACTTTAAATCCGTAATGGACCAAAGACCGATTGAATACAATATTTTACCCATCGAAAAAGATATGGTGGAAGACGAAAAAGAGCGTGTAATTCGCGATGATTATATATTTGAGCCGTCTCCTGAAAAAGTGCTCTACGAGCTTTTGCCAACTTATGTGGAGACATTGGTTTATCGAACATTGATGGAATCTGTGGCGAGTGAGCACGGCGCGCGTCGGACGGCCATGAAAGCCGCGAGCGATAATGCTGTGGAGATGATTGGCCGGCTTACAATGACTTTTAACAGGGCCAGGCAAGCTCAAATTACGCAAGAAATTTCCGAAATTGTTGGTGGAGCAGAAGCACTAAAATAAAGAGGTGAGTTAATTAATGAATATTGGAAGAATAACCAAGGTCATTGGACCGGTAGTTGATGTTGAGTTTGCTTCCGGAAATTTACCGGAAATTTATACTGCTCTAAAGATTGAAAAAGAAGGAGCAGAGGGCAAGACCGAACTGATAGTAGAGGTTCAGAAGCACATCGGAAAAAATCAAATAAGGGCCGTTGCAATGGATTCAACAGACGGACTTGCCAGAGGGACGAAGGTTATCGATACGGGCGAGCCGATAATGGTTCCTGTTGGAGAAAAAACACTGGGTAGGATATTTAATGTTTTAGGGGAGGTCATTGACCATGGTGAACCCATTGTTACCAGAGAAAAATATCCAATTCATCGGAAGGCGCCCGAATTTGAAGAACTGAAACCAACAACCGAGATTTTTGAAACTGGCATTAAGGTTATAGACCTTTTAGCACCGTATGTTAAAGGTGGAAAAACCGGACTCTTTGGAGGTGCCGGTGTCGGAAAGACCGTTCTCATCATGGAACTCATTCATAATATCGCCACCGAACACGGCGGATATTCTGTATTTAGCGGTGTTGGCGAAAGGACCAGAGAAGGTAACGATTTATGGTTGGAGATGAAGGAGTCCGGTGTTATTAACAAGACGGCTCTCGTTTACGGCCAGATGAACGAGCCCCCGGGGGCGAGATTAAGGGTTGGTTTAACCGGACTTACGATGGCTGAGTATTTTCGCGATCAAGGACAAGATGTCCTTTACTTTGTTGACAATATATTTAGATTTGTTCAGGCCGGTTCTGAAGTATCTGCTCTCTTGGGCAGGATGCCTTCGGCCGTTGGTTACCAGCCAACCTTGGGAACTGAAATGGGTGAATTGCAGGAGAGAATTACTTCCACCAAGAAAGGTTCTATTACCTCGGTTCAGGCAATTTATGTGCCTGCCGATGATTTAACAGACCCGGCGCCCGCGACAACGTTTACTCATCTTGATGCCACTACCGTTTTGTCGAGACAGATTGCTGAGCTTGGAATATATCCTGCTGTTGATCCTCTCGATTCGACATCGAGGATTCTTGATGCCACCTTTATCGGTGACGAGCACTATTCGGTTGCCCGCAAAGTTCAGGAGGTTTTACAGCGCTACAAGGAGCTGCAGGACGTTATCGCAATTTTGGGTATGGATGAGCTTTCGGAAAATGATAAGGTTATTGTTCAGAGAGCCAGAAAGATACAGAAGTTTCTTTCACAGCCATTTTTTGTGGCGGAACAATTTACCGGGAATCCGGGTATCTATGTATCATTGAAAGATACCATTAAAGGGTTTAAAGAAATCGCGGAAGGCATACACGATGAACTTCCCGAACAGGCCTTTTATATGGTCGGCACAATTGAAGACGCGGTTGAAAAAGGCAAAAAATTGCTTGAAACGGTTGAGGTAGAAGCATAAAGGAGCAAGTTGTTTATGGCTGACAAGTTTGTAATGTGTGAAGTCGTTACGCCTGAGCGCATATTATACAGCGGAAATGTAAAAATGGTGGTTGCCCACGGGATAGAAGGGGAGATTGGTGTTTTACCTCTTCATGCTCCTCTTGTGGCTGTTCTCGGTGTGGGAGAGTTAAGATTGAAGCTTGATGAGAATAAATATGAATATGTTGCCGTGCACAAAGGATATATTCAGGTTTTGGAAGATAAAGTTATTATCCTTGCCAATTTCGCGGAGTTTGCTTCTGAAATTGATATCAAAAGGGCAAAAGAAGCAAAAGAGAAGGCTATTAAGGAAATTGCCGAAGCCCAAAAAGAAGGCGAGGATTACTACAAAGCTCAAATTGATTT
>NZ_JAUSCH010000007.1 GCF_030651595.1 Candidatus Oleimmundimicrobium sp.
TGGTTGTTGGAATAAATGGAAGTCCCAATAAAAATGGAAATGTTTCATATCTTCTTGAGGTTGCTTTAGATGCCGCAAAAAGGAAAGGGGCAAGTGTTTGCATGGAACATGTTTCTGATGCTCTTAAGGGACAAAGAAAGCCATATTGTGATGCATGTTCGAGCCCGTGTAATAAAAGTTGTTTTAAGAATACATCTTTGGAAAAATCGTTTGAATATTTAAAAAAAGCCGATGCGATTATTCTTGCAAGCCCGGTTTATTTTGGGAATGTCTCATCACAAATTAAGGCTTATTGGGATAAAACGAGATGGCTAAGGACAGAAAAAAATCTTTTAGGTAAACCAGGCGGAGCTATAGCTGTTGGGGCTTCAAAGTTTGGTGGGCAAGAGACCACAATAAGAGCGCTTCACGATATGATGTTAATCCAAGGAATGAGTATAGTAGGAGATGGGGCAAAGGAATTTGATGTCGGTCACCAAGGTGTTTGTGGAGTAAAACCGACAAAAGATGATTTATATGCGATTAAACGAGCAAAGATATTAGGGGCAAGAATTTTTGAAGAAGCAAGTAAAGTGGTAGATGGCAGATAGCAGATGGCTAAAAGCATAGAGCAGAGAAAATATAGAGCATGGAGTATAGGGTGTGGAGTATAGAGATTAGAGCGGAGAGCTTAGAGCAGAGAGAAAAACCAGCAAGCCAACCAGAAAACTCCCAACTGCCAGCTGCCAACTAATAACTCCCGACTGATGGCTGATGCTTGCCCGTCGCTGGTGGGACTAATGGAATATAGAACATAGAGTATAGAAGAAATAAAAAACGAAGAATGAAAAATCATAATTAAAAATTAAAAATGTTTTAATAACATTTTAAGAATTTTATCTTTTAGGATTCGGTTTTCAATTTTAAATTTTTATATATCATTTTTCTTTTTTCACTTTTATTTAATCGACTGGCGACTGGAAGCTGGTTTTGGGGTAAATAATGAATATTCGTGAGGTATTAGAAAAAAAAGAAAAAGAGTTTCTTTCTCCTCGTGCCCAACTTAGTGAAAACTCTAAAGGTCGCAAGATTTTTGTTAAACAATGCCCTATCAGAACGGAGTTTCAACGAGATAAGGATAGAATAATTCATTGCAAATCATTTAGACGTCTTTCTCACAAAACTCAGGTTTTTTTGGCTCCTAAGGGTGATCATTACCGCACTCGTTTAACTCATACTTTAGAAGTTACTCAAATATCTCGTACGGTTGCCAGAGCGTTAAAGTTAAATGAAGATTTAACAGAAGCTATTGCTTTGGGGCATGATTTAGGGCATACACCTTTTGGTCATACCGGCGAAGGTGCGTTGACTAAATGTTTGCAAGAGATAAAAGATGATTATAAAGGTGTTCCTGAATTGTTTGAGCATAATAAGCAGAGTCTTCGTGTTGTTGATTATTTGGAATATGAAGGCAAGGGGTTAAATCTTACGTGGGAAGTTAGAGATGGCATATTAAACCACACGGGGAATAATTTACCCTCAACCCTTGAAGGACAAATTGTAAGGATTGCTGATAGGGTAGCTTATATTAATCACGATATTGATGATGCTATACGGGCAAAAATGGTCAAAGAAAAGGATTTGCCGGACAAATCCGTAAAGATTCTTGGCAAACATCACGGGGTAAGGATAAATAATATGGTTTTCAATATGATTGAGGCGAGCAAGGACAGCAAGCAAATAAAATTAAGTAATGAGTTTACAAAAGCGATGGATGAGTTGCGCAATTTTCTCTTTGAAAAAGTGTATATTAACTCTGCTGCAAAAACCGAGGAACCCAAAGCTAAAAAGGTTATTGAGATGCTCTTTTTCTATTATTTAAATAATTTAGACGAGATGCCTCAGGAATTTCAAACGGATAAAAGAGCTGAACTTCCTATAAAGATTTGTGACTATGTGGCCGGAATGACTGATAGATATGCGCTTAACAAATTTAAAGATTTTTTTATGCCCAGGGTATGGATGGCATAGAACGTGGCTTTTTCCCAAAAAATTGTTTTAATATATTAATGCTATGTGCTAATATTATTAAATTATTTTAAATGAAAGGAGATTGTTAAATGGTTGAAAATTTAGGTTTTCTCGCTCCTCTTGCCGGGGTAATAGCTCTAATTTTTGCCGGTTGTTTTGCTAGTTCGGTTATGAAGCATTCCCCGGGAAATGAGAAAATGCAAGAAATTTCAAAGGCAATTCAAGAGGGAGCTATAGCTTTCTTGACTCGCGAGTATAAGGTTTTGAGTTTCTTTGTCTTAATTATGGCTATTTTGCTCTTTGTTTTCATCAATCCCTTTACAGCCGTGGCCTTTGTGGCTGGGGCCGTCTTATCGGCTACTGCTGGATTCATTGGTTTAAGCATTGCCACCAGGGCAAATGCTAGAACCACGAACGCTGCAAAGGAAGGTGTGGCTCAAGCACTAAGCGTTGCCTTTAAAGGCGGAGCTGTAATGGGAATGTCCGTTGTCGGTCTTGGGCTTTTGGGTTTAGGTATATTTTTCATGATATTTAAAGATTATACTAACGGGTATGAAATTATTAACGGTTTTGCTTTAGGCGCCAGCTCAATCGCTCTCTTTGCTCGTGTCGGCGGAGGTATTTACACCAAGGCAGCCGACGTTGGAGCTGACTTAGTGGGTAAAGTTGAGGCCGGTATTCCTGAAGATGACCCGAGGAACCCCGCTGTTATAGCTGACAACGTAGGGGACAATGTCGGTGATGTAGCTGGTATGGGAGCTGATTTATTTGAGTCATACGTGGGTTCAATAATTGCCGCAATGACTTTAGGGTGTATTGTTTTGAAACCAGTTGGTATGGCCGCAAACGGGATGTTGCTACCATTTTTAATTGCAGCAGCCGGGATTATATGTTCGATTATAGGAGTTTACTTCGTCCGAGTTGGCAAAGATGATACTCATCTACATAAAGTTTTAACCAGAGGGACTTATGCTGCCGCGGTTCTTGTAGTTATTGTCTCTTTTGGTTTGGTTTACTGGGTTTTAGGAGCTGATAAAATATCTTTCTTTTGGGCAATTGTAGCGGGACTTATGGCTGGAGTAGCAATAGGATTTGTAACGGAGGTTTATACCTCTGCTGCATACAAACCTGTAAAAGATATAGCTAATTCAGCTAAGACCGGACCGGCGACAACCATTTTGACCGGATACTCTATTGGATTAAAGAGTACGGTTTGGCCGGTTATTTTAGTTTGTTTAGCTATTTTTGTAGCCTATGTATCTGGTGAGGATGCAATGCAGGGTGGTGGAGTGTATGGGATATCTCTTGCAGCCCTTGGTATGTTGGCTACAACCGGTATTGTGGTTGGGGTTGATGCTTATGGGCCCATTGCTGATAATGCTGGCGGAATTTCCGAGATGGCTGGCTTAGGACCTGAGGTTAGGAAAGTGACCGATAGCTTGGATGCTGTTGGAAATACTACAGCTGCCATAGCGAAAGGGTTTGCTATTGGTTCAGCGGCCTTAACTTCACTTGCCTTATTTAGTGCTTACTCGATGGCTGTTGGATTAAAAACTATAGATATTTTAAATTATAAAGTAATAATAGGTATTTTTATTGGAGCCGCGTGTCCTTATCTTTTTGCTTCTTTAACTATTCAAGCTGTAGGGAAAGCTGCTTTCTCGATGATAGAAGAAGTGCGGAGACAATTTAGGGAAATTACTGGCTTAATGGAAGGAAAAGCAAAGGCCGATTACGCTAGTTGTGTGGATATTAGTACAACAGCTGCTTTAAGAGAAATGGTTCTTCCAAGTCTTCTCGCGGTAGGTGCTCCCCTTTTAATGGGTTTGGTTTTTGGAGCTGAAGCCTTAGGCGGGTTACTCGCGGGGGTTCTTACCTCAGGATTTTTAATGGCTGTTATGATGTCAAATGCCGGAGGAGCTTGGGATAATGCCAAAAAATATATAGAAGCCGGCAACTTAGGCGGAAAAGGTTCAGATGCTCATAAAGCAGCTGTTGTGGGTGATACCGTTGGAGATCCATTTAAGGACACAGCGGGGCCATCCATGAATATTTTAATTAAGATTATGAGTATCGTGGCACTTGTTTTCGCTCCTATCTTTGTGAATTCACTTATTCATTAAGAGAGGGAGTTTGATATGAATAAAAAGAGAGCGCGGTCGCGCTCTCTTTTTGTATTCTAAACCAGCGATCCTGTGGCCGGTGGTAATTTACTTTCAAGGATTATTAATTTTCATGTCGAATAATAATAAAACTGAATGAATTATATTGATGGCTATGTTTTGTATCTGCGAAAATTTCAAAATTTTATAGAACATATTGCGGAGTGGGTAAAAGTATGTTTGGGCACATAAAAGAAGAAGACATAAATGAAATTAGAGAAAGAAACGACTTGGTTGAAGTTGTGTCAGGGTATGTTAATTTAAAAAAAACGGGAAGGCTTTTTAAGGGTCTTTGTCCTTTTCATAAAGAAAAAACTCCCTCATTTATAGTTGATCCCATAAAACAGCTTTACCATTGCTTTGGTTGTGGAGAAGGGGGAAATGTTTATAATTTTTTAATGAAAATTGAAAATATTGATTTTCCCGAAGCTGTTCAAATGCTTGCTGAAAAAGCAAATTATTCTATACATTACGAGCAGACTAGTGATTTTAAAGCTGTTTCGCACAAAGAGAAAATGTATAGCATAAACGAGCTGGCTCAAAAACTTTATAACTACGATTTATTCAAGACCACAGAGGGAGAAAGAGCAAGAGATTATTTAAAAAAACGAGGATTTCAAGAAAAGACATTTAATGATTTTAAATTGGGTTTTGCTTCAACAGACGGAAAAAGAATCCTAAAATTTTTAATGGAAAAAGGATATGATTTGCAAGAGCTGGTCGATGTTGGCCTGGTGGTCAAAGGGGAGAGAGGCCCTCACGACTTATTTAGAAACAGGATTATATTTCCAATACTTAATTTAAGAGGTAAACCTATTGCTTTTGGGGGAAGAGTGGTGGGTCAAGGGCTTCCGAAATATATAAATTCGCCCGAGACGACAATTTTTCACAAGAGCTCAACGTTGTATAATCAATCTCTTGCAAAAAGTGAAATAGTAAAATTAAACTATGCCCTGGTTGTAGAGGGGTATACTGATGTTATTTTACTATATCAGGCTGGAATAAAAAATGTTGTTGCTACGCTAGGAACGGCCTTTACCTCGGATCATTTACATCTGCTGTCCAGGTTTACAAACAAAGTTGTTCTTCTGTTTGATGCGGACAAGGCCGGGATGGCAGCTGCCGAGAGAGGATTAAACTTGTTTGGACAGTCAAAAGTAGATATATTCGTTGTTTCTTTGCCAACCGGCAAGGATCCTGCGGATTTTATCATTAGCGAAGGGAAGGATGCTTTTAAGGAGCGATTAGATAGCGCCATCCCTTTAATTGAATTTTGTATAAATCAGGTACTTCAAAAATATAATTTAAAAAAGCCTTTAGAAAAAGCAAGGGCAGCGGACGAAGCTGTGGGCATAATTGCTCGCTTAGAAAACTTTGTTTTAAAAGAAGATTATTTAAAAGAATTGGGCGATAAATTAAACATCTCATACGATTCACTTTTAGCTCAACTAAAAAAAATAAAAAGGAAAGGGTTTGAGAGCAAGGAATCTATTGTAAATGTATCGTTAGATGTTCAAACTAAGTGCGAGAAGGAAGCCCTGAAATTTATCTTGCAATATCCGGATGAGGTAAGTCGATATTTATCTAAAATCTCGGAAAAGTATTTTATTTTCCCTCCATATAGAGATTTGCTTAATTTTTTAAAAGGGTTGCCCAAAGAGAGTATAAATTATGCTAATTTAATTAATTTAATTTCTGAAGAAAAACTTATTAATTTAGTTACGGCTCTTGCTCTTGAGCCAATTAACATTGATGCCGATAATTGTAATAAATATTTTTTAGATATTTTAATTAGACTCAAGGATTTTCATATCGAACGTCAAATTAATAAATTGAGGGAAAAATTAAAAGAATCTGAAAAAGAAAAATTAACAAGTAACACAGAGACAATCGATTTGATTTTCAATGAATTAAATGAATTAGAAAAAGTGAGAAGAAAGTTAAAACAACAAATTTAAGTACTTATTTAAGACAACAATTGTTTGGAGGATTGAATAAGATTGAAAAAGAGTGAGAACGAGCTTGAGTTAAAAAAAGTAAAGCAGCTTATTTCGGAAGGGAAAAAAAATGGGAGCATCACGACCGATGAGATTGTGGAGGCTCTCCAAGACGTTGATCTTACACCAGAGCAAATAGAAAACATCTATTCTAAGCTGGCAAGCATGAATATCGATATTGTCGATTCAACGGATTCATTAGACCTAAAAGATACCGAAGAAGAGCCGGAGGATAATAAAAGCAAGACGAAAAAGGTTAAAAGAAACTTTGAAGCTTCAATAAAAACCGCAACCAATGATCCGGTGCGGATGTATTTAAAGGAAATAGGAAAAGTATCTCTTCTTACTGCAAAAAAAGAAGTTGAGCTGGCAAAAAAGATTGAAGAGGGTGAAAATGCGGAGAAAAAGTTAGAAGAAGAAGAGGAAGTATTGACAACCCTTGAAAAAAGGCGTTTGAAAAGAGTGGAACGTGAAGGCCAGGCGGCAAAGAGGAAGTTAGCGGAGGCAAACCTAAGGCTCGTGGTCTCAATTGCAAAGCGGTATGTAGGAAGGGGAATGCTTTTTCTTGACTTGATTCAAGAAGGAAATTTGGGTCTAATTAGAGCAGTTGAGAAGTTCGATTATCGTAAGGGTTATAAATTTTCAACCTATGCTACATGGTGGATTAGACAAGCCATAACAAGGGCTATAGCGGATCAAGCGAGAACAATTAGAATTCCTGTTCATATGGTTGAAACAATCAATAAACTTATTAGGGTGCAAAGGCAATTATTACAAGATTTAGGACGAGAGCCAGTGCCCGAAGAGATTGCAGAAAAAATGGATTTTACTCCCGAAAAAGTTCGGGAAATTTTAAAGATATCTCAAGAGCCTGTATCATTAGAAACTCCAATTGGAGAAGAAGAAGATAGTCAGCTTGGCGATTTCATTGAAGACAAAGAAGCCCAGGTGCCGGTGGACGCGGCCTCATTTAGACTTCTGCAAGAACAATTAAGAAATGTGTTGTCGGAATTAAACGAAAGAGAGAAAAAGGTTATTGAGCTTAGATTTGGTCTTTTAAATGGATATCCTCGAACATTAGAGGAAGTAGGTCGCGTTTTTGGAGTAACTCGTGAGCGTATCAGGCAGATAGAATCAAAAACGTTGGGCAAACTTCGTCATCCTTGCCGAAGCGAAAAGCTTAAGGATTATTTAGAATAAATTTAGATTATTCGTTAACAGATTTCAAAAACATTTTGTCTTATTTGTTTTATGCAAATTTTGCACTTGAAATCCCCATTTCTCTTATCGTATAATTCACTGGTGCTAAAAATAAACCGGTAAAATTTATTCCTCGGTAGCTCAACAGGTAGAGCGGGTGGCTGTTAACCACTAGGTCGTAGGTTCGAATCCTACCCGAGGAGCCAAAATAATAAAAAAATGCCTAATAACTGGGCATTTTTTTATTATTTCAAAAAAAATCAGATTTTAAGTATTACGAGAAAGTTGAAATAAACATAGTTTTTTATTAAATCTTTGTAAGTGTTGATGTTGAGAAAAAAGAAGAATTAAATTTGTTATCAAGCAATCTTTATTTTAATATAGTTTATGAGAACAATACCCCGGGAGGTAATTTTGTGCAGGTAAAAAAAGGTGATAAGGTAAGCGTACATTATACAGGTCTTTTTGAAGATGGGCAGGAGTTTGATAGCAGTAAAGGTAGAGATCCTATAACTTTTGAAGTTGGCAGCGGACAGGTTGTAATTGGATTTGAAGAGGCCGTGTTAGAAATGAAAGAAGGAGAAAAAAAGGAAGTTTCCTTTTCCCTGGAAAAGGGATACGGAGAATATAAAAAAGAGCTCATAAAAGAATTTTCGCGAAGTGTACTCGGGGATTACCAAACATCGGTTGGCCAGGTTGTTCAACTTAATACTCCTGAAGGTCAAGTTGTTTCTGCAACGATTAAAGAGATAACCGATGATGCTGTAACTTTTGATTTTAATCATCCTTTAGCTGGAAAAACTCTTTGTTTTAAACTTGAATTGATTAATATCGAAAAATAGTTTATAACAAATAAAGTAAGCATCGTTAGATACTTTTAAATATTTAAGGAGATTAGTTTTACCATAAAAATTTTTTTAATTTAATACTTACTAAAAAGGTGTAAATATAGGAAAATTTGCTTAATTAAACAAAGCCTTGCTTTTCTATTATTATAAAAATGGTAAAACTAAGTTTAAAATCCACATAGAAATGAGGAATCAGGATGATAGCAACGGTGACTTTAAATCCTGCGTTAGATAAGGTTTTTATTCTTCCAACTCGCTCAATAGAGAGATTGAATTATGTTGAAAGGGGAATAAGCATTCCGGGTGGTGATGGTATAAATTCAGCATATGCGATTCAAGCGTTGGGAACAGAAGCTATTGTTATGGGATTTATTGGAGGAATAGCTGGTAAATTTATAGAAGAAGAGCTCGGAAAAACCCAAATTAGCACCAATTTTACATATATAGAGAAACAAACTAGAACAGATCATATTATTTTAAATAAGCGGAACAGAGTTTTAACTCAGATAAATGAAAAAGGGCCATGGATTAAACCAAAAGAGATAGAGTCATTTAATGAAAGTTTTAAAAGAATGCTTTCTCGCTGTGAAATGGTTTTGTTTTCCGGCAGTGTTCCTCAGGGGGTTGGTGCAGATATTTATGCTCGTTTAATATCTATTACTCAAGAAAAAAAAGTTCGTACTGTTTTGAATGCCACAAAAGAAGCATTGCTACACGGAATTGAAACCGGCCCCTATATGGTCTTTGCCGATCTGAAGGGCATAGATGTTTTAATGGGAGTAAAAATTAATACTATTAAAAAATTATTAGAGGCAGCACAGAAAATTTTAGATAAAGGGACAAAAATTGTAGTTTTTAATTTCAATGATAATAAACTGGTGGTAACTTCCGAAAAAGTTTGGAAAATTAATTTACCGGATATCAAAGTAGTAAATTCTGTTGGTATGGAAGATGCGTTAATTGGAGGCATGATGCATATTCTTAAAGATAGCGAAGATTTATTTGAAGCTATCAGATGTGGGGCTGCTGCATCTATTGCTAGCGCGTTACAGGTTGAAGCAAAAGTAAAAAGCAAAGAGCAGGTAGAGCAGTTTCTCGACAAGGTTGAGATAAAGGAGCTGAACTTATCTTGAAAGCAAAAGACATAATGACCAAAGATTTAACTTCTGTTACAGAAACAGCTACATTAAAAAAGGTTGAAGAACTACTTTCCAGAAGCAGGTTAAGCGGAATCCCCGTTGTGGATGATGAGGGGAAAATTATAGGCTATATTTCTGAAAAAGACATAATAGAGTCGGCATTTCCCGCATTAGGTATGGGGACCGATATGCTTTTTGTACGTAACTGGGCCAAAAATTTTCTTCGTCTTAGTCAGGTTGGGGAAAGCTTAGTTAGAGATTATATGACCAGGGAGCCGGTTTGTGTAACGGAAGAGGCAAGTGATTTTGAGATTGTTGAAAAAATGATAACTAATCATAGAAAAGTTCTTCCTGTTATAAGAGATGGTAAACTTGTCGGTATAATTACTCGCTCGAATTTAACGAGGGCTCTAATGGAGAAAAAAGAAGAGCAATAAAACAAGAGTTGTTTTCTAAGAGACCGCTAATTAAATTATTCCCTCGTAAGTACAGCATATTTCCTTATGTGTAGGTAATCAATTGCATAAGAGGTTTAATTAAAATTAAAGATGTTTTAAATCCCCGGTTTTAAAAAAACGAATTTTATCCACTTTAGCAATAAAAAACACCCGGATTTTATAATAATAAAGAGATTGTGGCTAAGAATTTTTTTGTGATGCTCATCTATCGAGAGTATTATTGGTTAAAAATAAACAAAATGTTGATGTGGGAGAGTATTTGTTAATCGATAACGAAAGCTGTAATACAAAAAATCTTATGGGAAGCAGAAAAATTGAAAGTCACAATAGTTTACGATAATGAAGTTTATTTAAAAAACATGAGGTTGAAACCATCATGGGGATTTTCGTGTCTGATAGAGACAGAGGACAAGAAGATACTTTTTGATTCAGGTTGGAATGGGGGAATATTAACTTCAAATCTGGAGGAGCTTGGTTTTTATCCAAAGGACTTAGATTTTATTATTATTTCTCATCAGCATTGGGACCATATAGGTGGCTTAAACCATATATTGGATGCAAGTTCGAATATCGAAGTTTATGTCCCAAAAAGTTTTTCCCGACATCTAAAAAACGAAATAAAATCCCGGGCTAAACTCATTGAAGTTTCAGGTGGCAGGGAGATTTATCAAGATGTTTATACAACTGGTGAGCTTGGCGCAACCATAATCGAACAGTCCTTAATTTTAAATACTCCGAAAGGTTTAATGATAATTACGGGCTGCGCTCATCCTGGTGTAGAATCTATACTTCAGGCGGCGAGCAAGAAAGGTAAGATATATGGCTTGCTTGGCGGATTGCATAATTTCAACAATTTAGAATTGCTGAAAAATTTAAATTTAATCGTCCCTTCGCACTGCACCAAATATAAAGACGAGATTTCAAAGGCTTTCCCGGACAGTTTTAAGAAGGGTGGAGTTGGTAGGAGCATAACTATTGATTGAAAATTTTTATCAAGTTAAAGTTCTTGCCTGTTAAATATAAAAATTCCCAGAGTCAAGAGAGAAACAATTAGGATAAAAGATGCAATAATTGGCCAGGTTGCCTCGGAAAAAGATGCCTCACCATAGATAATTTTATTTCCAATACCCAATAAACCCGCAGGAGATATTTTATTTAAGTATTTGGTCTTTTGTGCCGATATTATACGTTGATATTATAGTTTTCTAAAAGAGGGTTACATGAAAACAAAAAGCAATTTTTTTTCTGATAAAAAGAAAGAAATATACATAGGGTTAATTTTATTGTGTGTCATCATCGAGGCAATTTGCCATTTTGTTTTGAAAACTGAAGTTGTTTATACTCACATTTTTTATATTCCAATTATTTTGGCTGCTTACTGGTGGGGCTTAAGGGGTGGATTGTTAGCAAGCTGTTTTCTTTCTTTATTGCATATAATTCCAAATTTATTGGGATTGTCCAATATTTCGAATCTTCAAATTATAGAGACGTTGACAAGGGGGACTTTTTTTATTTTAGTCGGTTTTTTTGTGGGACGTATAAGCGAAAACAAACTTAATATAGACAAAGAGTTGATTCAGTCAAAAGAAGATCTTAAATTATGGGGAGAGACTCTTGAAAAAAAAGTTGATGAGAAAACGAAGGATTTATCGCTATTATTTAAAGTTAACAGCATTGCTTCCTCTACGATGAACTTGGATAGTCTTATAAAGAAAATTTTAAATATTTTTGTGAAAATAACTGATGCAAAAAGCGGAATTATCTCGCTTATTGATTCAAGCACCATCCATCATTGTTGGGAAATTAAAAGATGTTTTAATTTTGAATGCCCGGCCTTTGAGATAACTAAAAGTAGATGCTGGGAAATACCGGGAACGCCGTGTTATGAAAATTATTTCAAAAAGGCTAAAGATAACCAAACCATGTGTATTGGTTGCGAGGTTTTTCAAGAAGCCGAAATTGTTCCTTATGCAAATAAAGGTTTAAAAAAAGAGATGCTGAACGAGTTTAAAGGGAAAGTTGAGGATTCTATTTGTGGCAAAATAATTGCAAAAGAGAAACCTTCAATTTTACTTTTTAAGTCGAAGAACAAAAATTGTAACTTAGATTTTAATAACGAAAACTTTTTAGGGGTTCCCCTTGTCACAAGAGAAGGCGTAATTGGGGTTATGTGTCTCTTTGGAGTTGATGACGAAAAATTCAACAAAGAAAAGATGGATTTAATATCGACTGCCTCTATGCAGATAGCAGTAGCTATCAAAAATGTTCAACTGTATGCTGCTGCGGAAACCTTGGCTTTAACTGACGATCTTACAGGGCTTCATAATTACCGGTCTTTTCAAAACAAATTACTGGAGGAAGTGGAGAGGGCGAAACGAGGCAATTGTCCTTTGACGATGGCTATCGTAGATGTTGATGGTTTTAAGATTTATAATGATAACTTGGGTCACATGGCGGGAAATAAAACTTTAAAGAAACTTGCTTTTTTACTCGAAAATGAAGTGCGTGTTTACGATATAGTTGCTCGATACGGAGGAGATGAATTTTGCATTATTTTCCCAGGGACCGATAAAGAAGAAGCCCTTGAAATTGCCGACAGAGTGAGAGCCTCTGTCGAGAAGCATAAATTTTCTATGGAAGATGCAGTCCCCGGGGGAATAACCTTAAGTACCGGTCTAGCGACTTACCCGTCAGATGCAAAATACATAGAAGACCTCATTGGATGCGCGGATAAAGCTCTTTATGAGGCAAAAAATGCTGGGAGAAATTTAATACGAGTTGCAAAATCTCTTGATAAAAGAGCCATGTAATAATCTGAGCAATTTCTTAGGATTTTTGTTAAAGATTAAATTTGCGTTTGTGCCGAGTAATTTTTTGAATATATTCACGTTTTTCTTTGCGGTCTCTAAAAGGGAAGTCTTTTTCAAATAAGACTTTATTTATATCGATTTTATCAATCAACCTTAAGATGAGTTTATCTTCAATGTTCCCCAGAAGGTAAGCTGTGTCGAAATAAACATTCTCGTATCTCAAAAGTGTTTCCAAATTGTCCCAAGCAAGGTAACCTCCCAGATGAGCAAGGACTATCTTCACTTACAATTTTTATGTATAAATGATTGGGAAACATTTTTAAACTCAATTTTTTAAATCGGAGGCATTGTTTTGGAATGGGACACATTAGCTTTAAAAAGATTACACTCAATTAAGGCGAAAGCTTTGAGCATTGTACCCGAAAAGCTTAAAAAGACAGCGAAGTCTAAAATGTCTGAAACTGAAACTCAAGTTCGCGAACAAGCTGAACTGCTTGCCGGGAAGGCGGGCAAAGAAAAAGTGGTCGAAGAAGATTTAATCGAGGCCTTAAAGTGGATGGTTCCATTCGATAAGCGTCCATATCTTATTAAGATTCTTTTGATGGCAAACGTCGATGTTTCAAAATATTTTGATAAATATGACTTATATGATTTAGATAAGTAAATAGAGCATATATTCTTGCTAATTGTTCTTTGGATGATATAATTTTTATTGCATTTAATAGTAGTATTTTTTCACTATTCACTATGAACTATCAACCATAAACTATAATCTGTTTTTGGGCCCATAGCTCAGTTGGTTACCTGCCCGCCAATGCCTAGCGGCATAATAGGCGTAGGCAGGCGGGGAGCAGCGGACCCAGGTTAGATGTATTACACTTATGTGTTATTGAGTGAAAAAGATAAAAAGCTATATATTGGTTGGTCAGAAGATTTGAAGAGCAGGCTTAAGGAACATAATGATGGCCTAGTAGAATCTACTAAAAGCAGAAGACCGCTTGAACTAGTTTATTATGAAGCTTGTTTAAATATGAATTTGGCAATTAAAAGAGAGAAGTATTTTAAGACAGGTTCTGGAAGAGCTTTTTTAAAGAACAGAATTGGGCCCATAGCTCAGTTGGTTAGAGCAGCGGACTCATAATCCGCGTGTCGTAGGTTCGAGTCCTACTGGGCCCACCATCATATTTTGAAGAAAAACTCCTGTTCAGGATACATTCCAATTATCTAACTAACAAAGGATTCGAGTTTTTAATTCAATTATAAGTTCACCAACCTACCTCTAAAAAATGCTTAAAAAGCCTCTCATTAATCCGTTTACCTGGGATTTTATATTCAGCTTTAAAAAAGGAAATTGTGCATTTATTGCGCTCCATTTGCAGCGTTATCTTAAAAATTAATCTTGCAATAAGTTAACAAATATGTTAACTTACATTTGTGAAAGAGATTATCTTCTACAAGACAAGAGCAGAAAAATCTCCTGTTGAAGATTTTTTAGATACTTTGTCCGGCAAACAGGCTCAAAAAGTTACCTGGGTACTCAGTCTTATCGAAGAACTAGGCAGTATTCCAAGTACTTATATGAAACACCTTGTTAATACAAATGAAATTATTGAAATTCGCGTTCAATTGGGAAGAGATGTTTTTAGGTTATTAGGATTTTTATATAATAAACATTATGTTGTACTTATAAATGGATTTCAGAAAAAGACGCAAAAAACTCCAAAACAGGAGATTGTGCTTGCGGAACAAAGAAAATGTGAATATCTAAGAAGGAGAAAAAGCAAATGAGTGATCTAAAGAAATACATTAACAAAAGAAAAAAGAGAGATTTAGAATTTGTGGAAAACCATGATTCTGGATATAAGGAATTTAAAATTGGAGTCATGTTAAAACAGGCAAGAGAAAAAGCTGGATTGACTCAAGAAGATATAGCTAAAAGATTGCATACTAAAAAATCTGCAATTTCAAGAATTGAAAATCATGCAGAGGATATCCGTCTTTCAACATTGGAAAAGTTTGTTCAGGCTGTTGGTAAAGAACTTAAAGTAAGTGTTCGATAAATAATAAGATAACCACTTAATCAACCTAACCCAAAATTGCGCAGTGATTTTAGTCTCATTAATTTAAATTGTTACGCCACTTCAAGCAAAAAATCTAACACTTTCTCATCTACCGGATTTTTGGTAATATATTCTCGGATGGGTCCGAAGATAGTCCTACTGGTTCCACCATTCTTCGCCCTATGGGCTTCGAATGGCAAGCTGTTTTAAAAAGTGAGGGAAATTTATTTACCGAGTCGAAGGACCTATTTATTGTTTTTAAGTTATTTATTGTTGGGTTGCATTTAGCTAATAACTAACAACCCACAGACAGCAGGGCGATTGGCTCAGCGGGAGAGCGCTGTCCTCACACGGCAGAGGTCACAGGTTCAAACCCTGTATCGCCCACCATTCGACCTCGAGCTCAGGGTCGAGAGGTGATAAGCTGTTTTAAAAAGTGAGGGAAATTTATTTACCGAGTTGAAGCATATTTATTGATTTAAACTATCAGTTATTGAAATTGGTCTTCAAATTAAAAAAATAGGAATTTTTTATAGCATGTTAGCCTTAAATGGCACCCAGCTATCGGGTGCCATTTTTTTTGGAGGAAAATTTGATTTATCCAAGTTTTGAAGAATTTAATAAGCTGGCTGAAGATGGAAAGCGTATTCCCGTTTGCAAAATAATACCTTTCGAGGGTGATTTTTTTGACTTAGCTTCAAAAGCCGGGATAAGTGATTCGGGAATTCTGTTTGAAAGTCTCAAAGGTTCTGCCAAGATATCGCGGTATTCAATCTTTGCTGTTGCCCCCTTTTTAACGATTGAAAGCAAAGATGGTGTTGTAAAATTGACCAAAAATGGAATCAGCAAGGAATTTAACGGTAGCCCCATTGATGAAATACGAAAAGTTTTAGCGGAATACAGAACAATTTCGCTTCCAAAAATACCTTCTTTTTGTGGAGGGGCGGTAGGTTATTTTAGTTATGATGCGGGTAGATGGTTTGAAAAGATTCCTGACGAAACAGTAGATGACACCAAGATGCCAGATTGCCAATTTCATTTTTTTGAAGTTGCTTTTGTTTTTGATCATTTTAATAAAACTCTTTTTGTTACTACGACCACACCGGTTGACGGAAATTTAAAACTTGACTATTTTGAGGCGGTTAAGAAGGTTGAGGAATCGTTCGCCAAACTTGAGAAAAAAAGAGTCCAAAAATCATTTATACGCGTTGGTAAAGTCAGTCCAAATTTAACTCAGAAGCAATTTGAAGCGATTGTTAAGCGGACAAGAGAATACATTTTTGCCGGCGATATCTTTCAAGCCAATCTGTCTTTGCGGTTAGATACACCGTTTGTCGGGGATTCGTTTGAGCTTTATAAGATTTTAAGGAGAGTTAATCCATCTCCATTTGCGGCATACTTAAATTTTAAAGATATAGATATCGTTAGCTCTTCCCCGGAACGGTTGGTAAAGATCGAAGACGGGGTTGTGGAGACCAGGCCCATCGCGGGCACGAGAAGACGCGGTATCAATTGTTTGGAAGACGAGAAGCTATCTGTAGAGCTTATACTTAATCAGAAGGAGAGGGCGGAGCACGTAATGCTTGTCGACTTAGAGAGAAACGATTTGGGGCGTATATGCGATTATGGAAGTGTCTGCGTCGATGAGTTGATGGTGATTGAACAGTATTCTCATGTTATTCATATAGTTTCAAACGTTAAAGGCAAAATTTTGCCCGATAAGGATCTACTGGATGTTATGAGAGCTTGTTTTCCCGGTGGGACTATTACGGGTTGTCCAAAGATAAGAGCAATGGAGATTATAGACGAGTTAGAGCCAACTAGAAGAGGTATTTATACCGGCTCAATCGGTTACTTGAGTTTTTCGGGTCACATGGATTTAAATATTGCCATCAGGACCATTGTAATTAAAGATAATGTCGCTTATGCTCAAGCCGGAGCGGGAGTCGTAGCCGACTCTGAGCCCAAAAAGGAGTATTTCGAAAGTTTGCAAAAAGCTAAGGCGTTGTTGAAAGCGCTGGAAGAATACAGGAAATAAAACTGAACATATATTGAAGCGCGCGGAGAAAATTATGAATGAAGACATAGTTTTTTTAAATGGAGAATTTATACCAGGCCATTTAGCAAAAATATCCATCTTCGACAGGGGATTTTTATTTGGGGATGGTTTATTTGAGACGATGAGAGCCTACAACGGCAAAATATTCAGACTTGACGCTCATCTTAAGCGTTTATTGAAATCCCTCGATATCATTCAGATAAAGCATCCTTACAGTCAATCTTACCTTGAACAAGCTCTTTATGAGACCATTGGAAAAAACAAGCTATCCGATGCTTATGTGAAGCTCATTGTTACCAGAGGAACAGATACGGGTAGTTTAATCCCGAGCCCCGATTCCAAGTCCACAATTTTAATCATTGCGAAGAAATTTGATATGTATTCTCCGGAACAATATGAAGAGGGGTTTAAGGTGATGATGTCAGATTTCCGTCAAAACCAATTTTCTTCTATTATTAATTTAAAGTCGCTGAATTTTTTAGAGAATATAATTGGTAAGCTGGAGGCAAAGCAGAGCGGGGCGGATGAAATCATCTTTATAAATCAATCCGGCTTTGTAACGGAGGGCTCTGTTAGCAATATCTTTATCGTTTGTAATGACGTAATAATGACACCGCCATGTGAAGTGGGAATTTTACCGGGGATTGCTCGTGAAACTATTTTTGAGTTGGCTGAAAGCTTAAATTTAAAGATAATTGAAAAAAATTTCTATCTTGAGGAGTTACTTTCTTGCTCCGAGTGTTTTTTGACAAATTCTTTAATGCGGATTATGCCGGTTACTCAAATTGAAGATAAGATTATCGAAAATTTTTCTGATTCACGAGGAGACAGATGGGGGAAATTAACCCGTTTATTAATGAAGGCCTATCAGGATTTGGTTGATAATGAAACATTGTAACATAGCTATCTTAAAGGTATTATAGGATTATTCGAATCATGGAGACTTGAAAATGAACAAAGAAATAATTTTACTTAAAGAAATTCAAGATGTCGATTTTAAAAGAGATGGGCTGCTTTCGAAGAAGGAGTCTCTCTACCAAGTTAAGAAAATGGATGAATTAAAAAAAGAGTTTGCAAAGTTAAGACGGAGTTACGACTTAAAGAAAGCTGAGTTAAACGGCGAAACAAAAAAGCGAAAAAAATTAGAGGGACAATTGGAAGTATTGACCGAGAAAATAAACAAGGAAGACAAAAAACTTTATGGCGGCTTAATTAAAAGCCCAAAAGAATTAGTAGATATTCAAAATGAAATTAAGTCCTTGAATGAAAATAAAGATGAACTCGAATCAGACTTGCTCGAAAAGCTGGAAAATATTGAAAAGCTGGAAAAAGAGTTGAAAGTGCTGGTGGAATCTTTAAGAAAGATAAAGAACGAAAACGATGTTTTAATGGCCGAATACAAACTGGCAATTTCTGAAATTGATGAAGCGTTTCAAGCTGAGAGCGTGAAAAAAAACAAATTAACAGCCCGCTTGAATAAAAAATCCCTCTTTTTATATGAGACACTTCGCAAAAAAGATAATTTGGTGGTTGCTGATTTAAAAGACGGAATTTGCCAAGGATGCCACGTCAAGCTTCCTTCAGAAGAGCTAGATAAAATTTTGAGCGCAGATAAATTATGGAGATGTCCCAATTGCGAAAGGATATTGAATTCTAAATGAAGGAAAATAAACCTATTTGTCAGGAAGCACGATTGATATTAAGAGTTGATGGGGCGGCCCGAGGAAATCCGGGGCATGCTGGCATAGGAGGAGTTATTCTAAATGAATCCGGCTCTCAACTTTTTTCTTTTAGCGAGTACATAGGAGAAGCGACAAATAATGTCGCGGAGTATTCGGCATTGATTTTTGGATTGGGAGAGGCCGCAAACTTTAAATCCAATTCGGTTGTAATTTATTCCGATAGTGAACTTTTGGTGCAACAGCTAAATGGTTTTTATAAAGTAAAAAATGCGGGTTTGAAGCCACTTTTTGAAGAAGCCAAAAAATTGCTATCCTCTTATACGGGAGTGACAATAAAACATGTTCCCCGGGAAGAAAACAAAGAAGCCGATGAATTGGCCAATCAAGCAATTGATGATTATTTATCTGGGAAAAAACAGATGATAAAATTGAGATTAACATCTAAACAAGAAAGCTTATTTTAAATATTGACAAATTTATGGAAATTAAGTTTAACAAAAATTTAAATGAGGTGAATTTTGTTATGTATGAACTTATGATTAAAACCCACTTTGACGCGGCCCATAGTTTGCGAGGTTACCCCGGTCCTTGTCGCAATCTTCATGGACATACGTGGAACGTAGAGGTCGTTGTCGCGGGGAACGAACTGGATGAAATAGATTTAATATATGATTTCAAAGAGTTAAAAGATGAAGCAAACGATATTATTTCAAAATTTGATCATAAGCATCTCAATGAAATTCCTCCCTTTGATATTCTTTCTCCAACAGGTGAAAATTTAGCAAAATATTTTTTTGATGAGATAAAAAAAACATTGCCTAATCGTGTTTTCCTTAAAAAAATAAATGTTTGGGAATCGCCAAATGCGTGCATATCTTATTATGAGGATTGAAAAGTCTGCCACCAGCCTCCAGGGAAAAATATGAATAAAGAAAAAGAAGGGTAAAGGGTGGTAGGGGAAAGTTAAAAGATATAAGCAGAGAGCATAGAGCAGAAAGAGTATGGAGTATGGAAAATAAAAGGGTAAGGTTTAAGGAGAAGTTAGGTGGTAATTAAGTTGTAATTAAGTGGAGATTAAGTGGTAATTACAACAAATTACTATAAATTACAATGAATTACTATTAGTCTCAATAAATTACAATGAATTTCAATATCAGCACTCAGCAGAAAGAGTATGGAGTATGGAGTATGGGAACCAAGTTGCTATGTAACCAACAAACTCCCGACTCCTTGCTAAGAGACTCCCGACTGATGGGTAAGAGGTGAAGCGTTGAGGTTAAAAAAAGGGCTGGTTCAAGTTTATACGGGCGAAGGCAAGGGGAAAACCACAGCGGCTCTCGGTTTGGCTATGCGAGCAGTTGGGCATGACTTAAAAGTTTATATGTTTCAATTTTTAAAAAACCGAGAAAGTGGCGAGATAAATGTGGCCAATATTCTTGGTCCTAATTTTATTATTGAGCAAGGTGGTGGGCAATTTTGCCGACAAGGGAAACCTTCTGGTGAAAATATTAAACTTGCGCAAAGTCTATTTGCAAAAGTACGAAATACGGTCCTTGAAGGCCTTTACGATGTGGTGATTTTAGATGAGATAAATGTAGCAATTCATTTTGGACTGATAAATATCGAGCAAGTCTTAACTCTCATTAAAGAAAAACCTCAACATGTGGAGTTAATTTTAACAGGAAGATATGCACCATCGAAGATTATTGAAGCTGCTCAGCTGGTAACTGAAATGGTCAAAATTAAACATCCATATGACCAAAAAATTAAAGCACGAAAGGGTATTGAAGAATAACAAACCCCCCCAGTGGGTTCTCGAGACCCGTGCCTCTATTAACCATGGGGGGAAATTTAAAGCCCCAAGAAATCTTCATTAAGTTACCTTTTACTTGTAAGTTTCCCTTTTCGTACCCGCTAATAGTCTCTTACTGGACCTCTTCTCGCGAATTAGTTTTTCAGTTTCTATCTTAAGGCCGCTACTGGTACGTTTACTTTCAAAGTTCACCTTGTAGGACTTCTTGGGACCTATAATTATTTTAGCACAACCAACTTTTATGTCAACATAATTTAAAAAAAATTTTAAAAGTTTTTTTAAATAAAGTACCTCCTAAAACACCTCTCGATCTTTTTGTTTGTTTTTTTAAATTGTGATGAAGAAAATGCCGGTTAGTTTTTGCTCTGGTTTTCATGTTCCTTTCGTTTTATTTCAATTTACAATTCAATTTTACTCAACATTTTGAATTAGTTGTCAGACATCTATAATTTAACCACTAGTTTCTGTTATAATAACAATGGAAGTGGGCCGGGTAATCGCCTTGCAGAAATACTGCGGGGAGGAAAGTCCGGACTCCATAGGGCAGGGTGCCTCGTAACACGAGGGCGGAGTGATCCGACGGAAAGTGCCACAGAAAAGAAAACCCCTTGTTTATTCGGGGAAAGCTGAAACGGTGAGGTAAGAGCGTCACCAGCACCGCTGTAAAGCGGTGGCTTGGCAAACCCCACCCGGAGCAAGACCAAATAGGGGAGGAATCGTGGCAGCTCGCTGCGTCATAACTCCCGGGTTGGTCGCATGACTTTAATGGCGACATTAAGGCAAGATGAATGATTACCTAATCCCGTCTTTGGCGGGACGGACAGAATCCGGCTTACAGGCCCACTTCCAAAAATAAAATAAATAACTTTTTGTTAATATTTTTTTAAAAATTGACGATAATTATGTTATCTGGCTTAAGTTTTATGTGGCTTAATTTGTTAAAAGATACTTTAAATAAAAAAGATTCCAATTAGACTTAACTTAAAACAATTAAGTTAATACTTAATTTTACAGGTAATAATAAAACCGGTTTCAACTTTTATTTAATTGACTAAGGATGTTTTTCTGCGGGGAGCAAAGATGGAATCTAAGAAAAGAGATTTACTTTTTTTGCAATCCCTTAAAGCTTCTGGAGGAGAAAAGCTCTCCTTTTTTTTAATTTTTTATCGTTGGGCAAATTGGTTATTGGCACTAATCTTTCTTATTTTAAGGTTTAGCCCGGAGATTTCGCCTGTAAGAGCTTGGTTTCTTATTTTTTTTGTATTTTTATATAATTTCTTCCTCACAATTTTTCACCCATTTATTTACAAGAAAATTAAAAAACAGCCGCTTCTTTTGGGTGTAGATTATTTAATGTGTTTTAGCTTCGTAGTTTTAAGTGGTGGCTGGCGAAGCCCTTATTATCTTTATTCGTTTAGCCCAACATTGTTGGCTGCTATTTTAGGAAAAATGAAAGGGGGATTTATAGGGGCCACTATTTCAGCTTCCCTTAATCTTTTAGCGCTGTCGTTAAATGGGTATAATCCTCAAAAATTAATTGGCATAGGATATAAAGACGATCTTATAGCGGACCAGCTTAGTTTTTTCTTAATCAGCATATTTTTTGCTTATCCGGTCATATTAACGGAACGACTGGATAAAAGTAAGGCTATTCTTGAAGAAACGAAGAGAAACTTAGAATCTCAGGTTGAGGGCTTAAAATCAATTTATTCGATAGCGACAACATTTACTTCAAAATACTCTTTGCAAGAAGTGATGAAGGAAATCGTTGTTAGCATAAAAAAAGTTACGAAAGCGAGAAGAGTTGGGCTTTGTCTTTTTGTTGAAGGAGCTAAGGAATTATGTCTTGATTTATCGACTTTAACGATAGAAATTGCTTCTTCTGTTTCTTCCACCGAAAAGGGTTTTAAGTCTAAGAAGAAACGCGAGCATTACGCGACGCTGTTGGTAAGTGAAATGTTAAGCAACATGGAAAAATGTGCTGAGAGCGACAGCCCCTGCCCCGGGCTTTCGAAAAAGGGAGAAGGGAGAGAGGAGTGGTTGGCGTGCTTTCCGTTAAAAGTTCAAGATAAGAAAATAGGCATTTTAATCGTTGTTACCCCAAAGCTTTTTGACGATAAAAACAAGATAGTCGCAGGTATTTTAGCTAACCTTGGCGCCATGGCCATCAAAAATGCAAGGCTTATTGAGGAGAGAAAGAAGCTTGTCTTGATTGATGAGAGGAATCGTATTGCAAGCGAGATACATGATGGCGTAATTCAATCTCTCTTCGGTGTTAACATCGGTCTTGAAACTTATCGCAGTCTTCTTCTTAAAAGACCGGAGGAAGCAGACGGGTTGCTTAAAGAGCTGGAGGGGGAAGTTTCTCTGGCCATACAAGAGCTAAGAAATTATATATTTGATTTGCAAAAGAGTCATTTGATAGAAGAAGTTGGGTTAACCAAAGCCCTAAAAATGTATGTGAATCAGTTTAGTGGATTTTACGAGACAACTATTAACTTTACCGTAGAGGGAACTGAACAAGATTTATCACATGATGTTCAAAAGAAAATTTGCCATATTATGCAAGAGGCCTTAAATAATGTGGTTAGGCACGCGGAGGCAGATTGTGTGGATGTGAAGTTGGTTTTTGGGAAAGGCATTGTCAAACTAGTTGTTTGCGATGACGGGAAGGGATTTGATGTAAGGAAAGCATTTTTAGATGTGGCGGAGCGAGGCAATTTGGGTTTATTTGGAATGAAAGACAAAGTGGAGAGTCTGAATGGTTCGTTAAATATTGTTAGCAATATTGGGGCTGGGACTAAAGTCGAAGCCATTATTCCAACTAAGGAGAATTAGATGGAAAAAATTAGACTGTTTATTGCCGAGGACAACGATTTAGTTCGCAATAAACTAATTACGATGCTTAAAATCCAGGGGCTGGAAGTCGTGGGAGAAGCAGCTAATGGCCAAGAGGCATTAGTTAAAGTTGAAGAGCTAAAGCCCGACATTGTGTTGATGGATTTAAAAATGCCGAAAATGAATGGAAGTTCCGCTTGCAGAGAAATAAAAAAGTTGTTGCCGGAAACCAAAGTGATGGTTCTCACCTCTTTTTCAAATGATGAGCTGATACAGCAAGCCATTGAGGCGGGAGCAGACGGATATTTGCTTAAAGACATTCAGCCAAAAGAGCTATTAAAAGCCCTAAAAGAAACCAATGAGGGGAAATATCCTTTAAATTCGGAAGTTGCCAGAAAAATAGTGGAAAAAATTAAGTTGGGAAAAAAGCCGGTTGTGGAGCTTGACTTAACTGAACGAGAGATGGAAGTGCTGGAACTTGTTGCTGCGAGTCACACAAATAAGGAAATAGCCCTTGAACTCGAAATTTCTTCTAATACTGTGAAATATCATGTTAATAGAATTATAAAAAAGGTGGGGAAAAACGATCGCATTCAGACAGCAATTTATGCTATCGAGCACGGAATTGTAAAAAAAACTTAAATTAAAAATATTTAATTTTTTTTACAATTCAATACCAATGGGTAGGTTACAAACTTTATTTATGAGTTTATAATAAACGCTTATAAACTCAGAAAGGAAGTAAAACAATGCAAATGATGGTGTGTCCAAAGTGTGGAGCTAAAAATTACACTTCATCAAGAACGAACGTGCCTCCTTGTCATAATTGTGGATATGATTTTAAGTCTTGCACCAAGGAAGCCGAGGATATAGACCCAAAAGACTCTACAGAAAAACCACAATAATCAATAGTTGAAAATTTCAATTAAGGGCTTTAAGCAAAAAAAACAACAAGCAACAAGTGTTCTTATATTTATTTAGATGATATATATCGTTTGGTGTTAAGCGAAGAAAAGAAATAATATTTAATTTTTAAATTCTCTCCTTTATAAAAAAATCCTTTAATTAAATCTTTCTAAACCTTGCATAGGTTTTGCTTGCAATGGATATTGAAGAGTGGAAAAATGAGAAAAAGAAGACTGTGTTCAAGGGCAAAGGAGGAATTTATGCAACAAGCCCAATTGTCCAGAAAAAAAACTTAAGGTGGAAGTATACACTTTAAATTTGAGAATTTTGGGCAATTGTTATTTTCCTGTTAATGTCCATAAAGGTAGGCTTACTGATTTATTGAATGAGATGGGATGTGAATTTATTCCGATTACGGATGCACAAATTTATGATCGAAATTCCAATAAGCTAGTTAAAGACAAGGAATGTGTTGTGATAGGGGAAGCTCTTTAATTAATTGCTATAAAAATTGGCACGTGAGGTTTAAAAATGAATGAATGTAGAGATTTATTAGGTTGTCCCGCCAGTATGTATTTTAATTGCCCGGCTTATTTAATGGATAAAAATTGCTGGGAAGTTTCTGATGTTCAATGCTGTCGTCGGAATGATAAGACTCGATGTCAAGCGTGCTCAGTATATTTAATGCATTTAAGCGGGAAGAAGGAACAGGTATATCCCATGACCGTTGTAAAAGATGAGAGCGAAAAAAACCTAGTTAACGAACATAAACATCTGTAATTAACAACCGATAGCGATATTGAAGCGACAGATGCCAGTAGTTAAGTATTATTTGCTTTTGATAAAATTTAATAAATACTCTAGAAGCTTTAAATATACGAGAGTCGATAATTTTGACCCTCGTATATTTTTTTGTAAAGAAACCGGGACGTTAGATTGAACAACCGGATGCTTAGATAAGACATAAACAATTCTTTTAAACCTTCAATTTCTTACGAACTTATTTTTATCTTATTTCATCTCTTTCTATGATTTTACCTTTATCAGAAGATAACACTCTTTATTTATCAAATTCCTTCAATTGATTTACCTAGTCCTCTATCTGGTCTGTTACCCAACCATATTTGTAAATATGAGCACTTAAAGAAAAACAACCTGTTTTATCCCGGTCATTAAATTGATATCTGCATTCGTATATCTATTTAAAAAAACGATTAAATTAAATTTTTTTGAAAAAACATTAAAGTTTTAGCAATTTTTTGCCGAAAATTATATCATAGTGTTGCAAAGTGGAACAAAGTGGAATATAGTGGAAATATCTTAAGTTAAGGAGCAAGGATGTTTTTAGGAGAGTTTCAACATTCATTAGATGAAAAGGGAAGGATAATATTGCCATCTAAGTTTAGGGATGGCCTTGCAGATGGTGTCGTAATAACCGTGGGCATGGAAAAATGTTTATTTATAATTCCTAAAACTGAGTGGCCACGATGGGAAGATAAGATTAGGTCACTTCCTTTAGCAAAAAAAGATGCAAGAAAATTTTCCCGTTTTTTCTTTGCGGGAGCAAGCGAAGAGGACATTACGAAACAAGGAAGGATATTAATTCCAAGCACTCTACGAGATTATGCGGGTTTAGATAAAGACATTGTGATTATTGGAGTATCGGATAGATTGGAAGTTTGGGATAAGAAGAACTGGGAAGCCTATCAAAAAGAGGCAGAGGGTTCTTATTCTGATATAGCAGAAGAGCTTCTAATTTAACCAATTGACAACTAAATATTGTAAAGAAATTTTGCCGGCTGGAGTTATTTGATTGGAAGACTGTCATACACCTTGGGCGGGGTAAGGCGAAGTTCCATCAAAAATTGCACTTTAATCTCAACAAATATTGAAGCAAATACTTTAGCCGGCGAATAAAAGTAGGGATTTAAATGAAATATAAACATATTCCGGTTTTGCCGGTTGAGGTTCTAAAATATCTGAAATTAAAAAATGGCAGCATCGTAGTTGATTGCACCTTGGGCGGGGCAGGACACGCGAAAGCAATTTTAGAAGCAATAGTGCCAGACGGTTTTTTGCTAGGAATCGACAAAGATGAAGCGGCAATTAATAAGGCAAAAGACGAACTGTCAAGCTTCAGCCGGCAAATTAAGTTAATTAAAGGGGATTTTGCTAATTTAGATGATATTTTGCAAGAAGCCGGTTTTTCAAAAGTGGATGGTATTTTGTTTGACTTAGGAGTGTCTTCGTATCAGTTTGACTTCCCTGAAAGGGGATTTAGTTACAGGTATGATGCTCCTCTTGATATGAGGATGGATTTAAATCAAAAGTTAACAGCGTATGAAGTTATAAACGAATATCCGGAAGCCAAATTAACGAAGTTGATGAAGGAATACGGTGAGGAAAGATGGGCAAGTCGGATTGCGCGTTTTATTGTAGAAGCGAGAAAAAGAAGTCCAATAAGGACAACTTTTGAACTTGTTGAGCTCATTAAGAACGCTATTCCGGCAAGCGCAAGACGAAAAGGTGGTCATCCCGCAAAAAGGACTTTTCAGGCTTTAAGGATTGAAGTAAACGAGGAGCTGACTTCTTTAGAGAAGGGGTTAAGGGGCGCTATAAAGCATCTTAAACCGGGGGGGAGAATAATGATAATTTCATACCATTCTTTAGAAGACAGAATCGTGAAAAATATTTTTAAAGAGCACGCGAGGGGCTGTGTTTGCCCGCCAGAATTATTAGTTTGTGTGTGCGGAAAAAGTCCCACACTAAAGGTATTAACAAGAAAACCAATCGTACCGACCGAGAAAGAAATGGGGTTTAATCCTCGATCTAAAAGCGCGAAATTGAGAGTTGCAGAGAAGGCTTCTTAAGATCTTTCATTGGGAATATGGAGCGTGATACAGATGCAAACAGCAAAGAAATTAGCACATAAACCGGTAAAAAAACAGGCCAATAAGGAACTAAGGTTAATAACTAATAAGCGGAAACAAAGCATTTCATTAGGATTTGTCGTCGTAATTCTTACTATCTTATCGGTAGCCATTTTGTTTAATGCGGTTCAGCAAACTTTAGTTACTCAAAATGCTATTGAGATTGAAAATTTGCAAGAAATTTTAAGTGAAGAACAAGCTTATAATCAAAAACTGGGAATTGAAGCAGCGCAACTTAAATCGCTTGACCGAATTCAAGAGATTGCGCTTGGTAAACTTGGCATGGTTGTTCCAAATAAAGTAAGATATGTGAAAATATCGGACGATAATATTAAAAACAAGTTGGCAATGAGGAACAACCCCCATGAAAAATTCGATAATTAAATCTCATTTACTTTTATCTAACCTCGGGAACGTCTGTCATATTCTTTGTATGAGGAGGAAGTTTAGTGTCTGCTAAGTCTCGTGAGCGAGGCAATGCAAGATTTTTTTTTATAATTGGGATTTTCTTCTTAGGTTTTCTGGCAATTGCAATACGATTAGTAAACGTCCAGGCCGTGGAAAGAGAAAAATATGAAAACTTAGCAAAAAACCAAAGATTAAAATCTATTGAAATTCCAGCTAAACGAGGTGATATCGTTGACCGAAATGGTAATTTATTAGCTACAAGCATGGACGCAATAACTATTTACGCAAATCCTTATTTTATTAAAGACCCCGAGAACGTCGCCTCTCAACTTTCTTCTATACTGGGAATCAATAAAAAAACTATTTTGGAAAAAATTGATAAAGACAGTGGTTTTGTGTATATTGCGCGGAAGGTTGACCAATCTGTAGTCAAACGCGTAAAAGCTCTCAAAATTGAGGGGATTGGTTTTTTAAACGAAAGCAAAAGATGTTATCCATATAACGAATTAGCGTCACATGTTGTTGGTTTTGTGGGAATAGACAATGATGGATTAGTAGGTCTTGAAATGTTTTATGACGATGTTTTAAGAGGGTTGCCCGGGCACCTTTTGGTTGAAAAAGACCCAATTGGTAGATCCATATCTACCGGTATTTTCGAATTGTCGCCATCTGTTGATGGGAAAGATATAGTTTTGACCATAGATAGGGCTATACAATTTAAAGCTGAGGAAGAGCTAAATTCATGTATAGATAAATTTAACGCAAAAGCAGGCAATATCGTTGTGATGAGGCCTGACACCGGCGAAATATTGGCAATTGCCAACTATCCTTCATTTGACCTAAACAATTACACTCAGACGGATTCAGAGTGTTTTAGAAATCGAGCTATAACAGATCTATTCGAACCCGGTTCTACCATTAAAGCAATTATAGGAGCGGCGGCATTAGAAGAACGAGTTGCTAAACCAATGGATTTTTTTAGATTGCCTGATAGCATTGAGGTAGCCGATAAAGTGATTAAGGAGTCTCATAAAAGGCCGACGGAAGATTTTACTTTTACCAAAATAATTACCGAATCAAGCAACGTGGGAGCGGTTGTGGTTGGGCAAAAGCTTGGAAAGAAGAGGATATATGATTACCTTACGGCTTTCGGCTTTAATAAAAAAACAGGGATTGATTTTCCCGGAGAAGGGCAGGGTTATGTTCCGCCTCCTGAAAAATGGTCCGGTTCCACTATTGGGAATATTCCATTTGGGCAAGGAATGTCCGTAACCAGTCTGCAAATGCTTCAATCCTTTTCAACAATTGCAAATGATGGATTGCTGGTAAAACCTTACTTCCTAAGCAAGATTATTGATTCTGACGGGAAGATAATTAAAGAGGTTGCCCCACAGCAAGGGGAAAAAGTGTTGTCATCTAAGTCGGCCGAACAGATGAAATTGATTTTAGAGAAGGTGGTAACTGAAGGGACCGGTGAAAACGCACAAATAAGCGGCTATAGAGTGGCAGGTAAGACAGGAACCGCTCAAAAAGCGAAAGAGAATGGGAATGGTTACGAAGCAGGCAAATATGTATCTTCATTTATTGGATTTGCGCCAGTCGAGGAACCACGGCTGGCAATTATAGTGGTTATCGATGAACCAAAAACAACATTTTACGGAGCCACTGTGGCTGCGCCTGTTTTTAAAAATTTAGCCGAGTTTAGTTTGAGGTACTTAAAAATTCCGCCCGGGGAAGAATAAACCATATTCCTGGTTAGATTGTTTAACTTAGCTATGATAAAATTTATCAAACATGGTGAGAGAATTGTTTAAACTTAATGAAATTTTACCCTCTATAAAAGCAAAAAGAACAGAGGGAGAGTTAAATCTAAATATTGAAGATATTGCATACGACTCACGGAAAGCAATACCGGGGAGTCTTTTTGTATGCGTAAAAGGGCTTAAAACTAATGGCCACCTCTATATCGACCAAGCAATTAAATTAGGAGCAGTTGCGGTTGTAACTGAGCATTGGCAAGATATTCCGGACTCGATAACTCAAATACAAGTTCAAAATTCCAGAGAAACGCTGGCACTTTTATCAAAAGTTTTATTTGATGACCCCTCATTTAAATTAAAGCTGGTTGGGATTACCGGTACTAATGGGAAAACCACCACAAGTTATTTGGTTGAAAGCATTTTTAAGAAGGCTGGTAAAAAAACGGGCCTAATAGGTACGATTGAATATAAAATTGGCGACAACGCGCTCCCGGTAAAAAGAACGACGCCTGAATCATATGATTTGCAAAAAATTTTAAAGAAGATGCTTGATGAGGGGGTTACTCATGTAGTTATGGAGGTTTCTTCTCACGCAATTGACTTGCATCGCGTTGACGGGTGTCATTTTGATGTCTTGGTGTTTACTAATTTAAGTCAAGACCACTTAGATTACCATAACAGCATGAGTGAATATTTTAAGGTAAAGCAAAGGTTGTTTGAAAACCATAATGATGCTGTGAAAGTTATAAATATAGACGATCCATATGGGAAAATAATAGCTTCTAATGGCCAAAAAATAGTTAGTTACGGGTTAACGGAGTCTGCCGAAATTAAAGGGGATAAAGTTAGCGTTCGATGGAGCGGCTCAAAATTTAAGTTATTAACCTCAACCTTAACTTTAGACTTATCAATAAAACTAAAAGGCCTGTTTAACGTGTATAATTCCTTAGCGGCAATCGGGGTCGGGCTTTCTATGAAAATATTACCTGAAACAATAAAGGCTGGAGTTGAAGATATTTCAAGTGTACCGGGAAGGTTTGAAGCTATAGATTGCGGACAGAAATTCGGTGTTTTTGTTGATTATGCTCATACTCCCGACGGTATGGAGCAGTTGATTAAAGCAGCCGGGGAGATAGCTAAAGGACGTATTATTACTGTTTTTGGTTGTGGTGGTGACAGGGATAGAAAAAAAAGGCCCTTAATGGGAGAAATAGCGGGTAGATTAAGTGATTTTGTTATTATAACATCCGATAACCCAAGAAGTGAAAAACCTATGAAAATAATTAAAGAAATTGAAGATGGTTTACTGAACATGAATTATTCAGATTATCTGGTGATTGAAGATAGAAAAGAGGCAATTTGTCGTGCAATTTCTTTGGCAAAAACAGATGATGTTGTTTTAATTACAGGAAAAGGGCACGAAACAGGTCAAATTTTTGACAATAAGACTATTCCCTTCGATGATCGTGAAGTTGCCATGAGCATATTGCGAAAGTTGATGTCATGTTAAAAATAGGTGTATCAGAGTTAATTTCCATACTGCCATCTGCTGAACTCATTTTTGGTTCCAGCGATTGTATTATTTCATCAATATGCACGGACACTCGCTTCTTAAAGGAGGGCGATTTCTTTATTCCCCTCAAGGGAGAGCGCTTTGATGGTCACAAGTTTATTGAGGATGCTGTAAAAAAAGGTGCTTCCGGTTTTTTTACTGAACACTGGAACGAGCAGATGGAAGCGAAAATTAAAGCAATCTGTCTACCCTCGGATTTTGTGATTATAAAAGTTCAAGACAGTTTAAAAGCCCTTCAATTAACAGCGAGTTTGGTTCGCAAAAAACTTAATTGCCAGGTTATAGGTATAACCGGAAGCACCGGAAAGACAATAACTAAAGATATGATAGGAAGTATTTTAAAGAAAAAGTTTTCTACGGTTTATAGTGAAAAAAATTATAATAATGAAATAGGTGTTCCGTTAACTATTATAAAAGCGGATTCAAATACGGATGTTTTGATATTGGAACTGGGCATGAGAGGAAAGGGGCAAATTGCAGAACTTTGTGAAATTGCGCTTCCCACCATCGGGCTCATCACAAACATAGGGAAAGCCCATTTTGAGTTACTGCGTTCAGAAGAGGCCATTGCGAGAACAAAGGCCGAACTCGTTAAAAGTATTCCTTCTAACGGAGTTGTGGTATTAAATTGCGATGACGGCTGGACAAGTATTTTGGAGAAGATGACATCAGCCAAGATAATTAAGTATGGTCTTTCGCGTAAAGCGGATATAAGAGCTGAGGGAATAAGTGTTGATGCAAGCGGCTGTCCTTCTTTTAAAATTATTTACGAGAACAATTCAGCCTTTTTAAAACTTTCTTTTCCCGGTAGACACAACATTTACAACGCATTGGCGGCAGCATCAGTGGCAATTGTTATGGGTTTATCGCTTGAAGACATAAAAGATGGTCTTGAAAAATGTGAGATCACAGAGATGCGTATGCAAGTCTTTAAGAATTCTAAAGGGGTTACAATTATTAACGATGCTTATAATGCCAATCCTGATTCAATGAGAGCATCGCTTGAATCGTTAAAAGAAATTGAATGCAAAGAGAGAAGGGTGGCAATCTTAGGAGACATGGCTGAGCTTGGGGAAATTTCTTTAAGCTCACACAAAGATGTTGGGGCTTTGGTTAAGAAAAAGGGTGTTGATTTATTATTCACGGTTGGAGAAAAGGCAAAGCAAATTGCGCGCGGGGCGATAGAGATAGGCATGGATGCAAAAAATGTTTTTATCTGCAATAATCTTAAAGATGCTGAACTAAAGGTTAAAAAAGTTATTAAATCGGGTGACGTTGTTTTAGTTAAAGGCTCAAGAATTATGGAGCTGGAAAAATTGATTCATTCTATTAGTTAAGGTGAAAAATGTTAGTACATATGTTTTCAAACATTTTTAATATTGAAAGATTTCCAACTTTTCAAGTTTTTATCACAATTGTTTTATCTTTAATTGTTAGCGGGCTCCTTACCCCTTTATGGATAAAACTTTCCAGGTCCAAAAATATTGGGCAAGTGATTCGTGCAGATGGCCTGCAAGGGCACTTAGTTAAATATGGAACACCTACTATGGGTGGATTAATTATATTAATCTCAGTTCTTTTTTCAACTTTAGTTGTATCTGGTTGGGGGAGCCTAACCACAGTAGCATTTTTTTTGATGATTTCATGTAGCTTAATTGGATTTTTTGATGATTATCTCAAGTTAATCAAGGCGAGATCTCTTGGGGTTAAGGCAAGGACAAAACTCATTTGGGAAGTTGTAATTACTCTTATATTTGGATTATTTGTGGTGAATTGGGTAGGAATTTCAACTGATGTGAGCTTGCCTCTTACGGGTGTGAATCTTCCCTTTGGCTGCATTGCCTCTGTTATAACGCTTGGTAGCAAAACAATTATTATTCCCTGGCTTTACCTCGTATTTTTATATTTAATTATTGCCGGCACGTCAAATACGGTTAATTTAACCGATGGATTAGATGGTCTTGCGGCTGGCACGATAACTATAATTATGCTTACGTATGCGGGAATTGTTTTTCGACAAAATCATCTGGATTTGGCAATTTTTTGCGCGGCAATTGCTGGGGCTTGTATTGGGTTTTTATGGTACAATTCTTATCCTGCCGACATCTTCATGGGTGATACCGGTTCTCTTGGCTTGGGCGGAGCCATTGCCGCAATGGCAATTTTAACCAAGACTGAATTGTTGCTGATTTTAATAGGTGGGATTTATGTTATTGAAGGTCTTTCGGTCATAGCTCAGGTGGTATGTTATCGCCGTTTTGGTAAACGAATATTAAAAATGGCACCTATTCATCATCATTTTGAAATGTTGGGATGGTCTGAAACAAAAATTATGATTAGGTTTTGGATAATAACCGGAATTCTAGCCGGCGCTGGTTTCTCTTTATATTTTATGTCGGCAATGCACTAAATTATTGAACAAAAAACTTTTATATTAGGATTGAGCGTTGTGGAATTTAAAGGAAAAAAAATTTTAGTTTTAGGAATGGCCCGAAGCGGTATAGCTGCAGCTAAAAAATTAAAATCTATGGG
The DNA here is from genome assembly GCF_030651595.1 of Candidatus Oleimmundimicrobium sp. Classification (NCBI taxonomy): domain Bacteria; kingdom Bacillati; phylum Actinomycetota; class Candidatus Aquicultoria; order Candidatus Subteraquimicrobiales; family Candidatus Oleimmundimicrobiaceae; genus Candidatus Oleimmundimicrobium; species Candidatus Oleimmundimicrobium sp. The sequence continues at coordinate 33,186 of NZ_JAUSCH010000007.1, forward strand.
AGCAGAAGTTTTAGTCGTAGATAAGGGGGATAACTCCTCTTTGCGTAAAACGGCCAACATTCTCAAAAAAGAAGGCATTTCTGTTCACATCGGGTCACAACCGCCACATATTTTAAAAGGGCAAGAGATTATTATTATTAGTCCGGGGATTCCAAACAGCATCTCCTTAGTGGAAAAAGCGATGAAGGATGGAGTGTCCATATGGAGTGAGATAGAGCTTGCTTATCGCCTTGCCGGCCCGTCGCCTTTTATTATCGGAATTACGGGAACAAACGGGAAAACAACAACTACTATGTTGATTGGCGAGATGTATAAAAAAATGTTTCCCACAGTGGTCGCGGGGAATATTGGGCAACCGCTAATAGAAAGTATTGGCAATACTTTACTGAATACCAAATTTATTGTGGAATTGAGCAGTTTTCAGCTTGAAAATATCATAAAATTTCAACCTCGGATAAGTGTTCTTTTAAACATAACGGATGACCATCTTGACCGGTACACAGGTATCGATGATTACGCAAAAGCAAAGGCAAGAATATTTTCCAGTCAAACCGAAGAAGATTATGCAATTTTAAATTATGATGATCCTCTGGTTTGGAGTTTTGCTCCCTCCATAAAAGGAAAAATCTTCCCTTTTAGCAAGTTCAACCAATTTAAAGTGGGGATTTTTGTTAAATCCGGCAAAATTTTCTTTAAAAACGGTAAAGTTAGTAAGGAAATTTGCGCAGTTGATGAGTTGAAAATTAAAGGTGAACATAATTTAGATAATGTTATGGCCGCCGCAGCGGCTGCTTTAATCGGTGGTGTTCCGTTGAAATTAGTGAGAGAAGCGCTTTTGAGTTTCAAGGGACTGGAACATAGAGTTGAACACGTGGCTACCATCAAGGGGGTTGATTTTTATAATGATTCTAAAGCAACCAATCCGGATGCCGTGATTAAAGCGTTAACCTCTTTTGAAGATAGGCCAATAATTTTGCTTGCCGGAGGCCGTAATAAAGGGAACACTTTTCGAGGTGTTGCCGAGGCCGCTAAGGGCAAAGTGAAAACGGCAATTTTGTTTGGCGAAGCAGCAGATGAAATAAGAACCGCTTTCCATGCATCAGGCATAACGACGAAAAAGAGCCCTTCTTTAGTTGATGCGGTTCATGCAGCCGTCGATGTTTCTGAAGCCAATGACGTTATCCTTCTTTCCCCAGCTTGTGCAAGTTTTGATATGTTTGCTAGTTATAAGGAGAGGGGAGAAGTTTTTAAAGAGGCCATAATATTACAGAAAAAGGAAAATTTTTATGGCTCGAAAAAAGCTTAAAACGAGATTATCTTGGATTTTACTGGGAACAACTTCAATTTTACTTTTTATTGGAGCTGTTATGGTTTTAAACGCGAGCTCAGTTATGGCTTTTTCAAATAAAGGGGATAGTTGTTATTATCTTAAACGGCAAGTTATATCTATTTTAATTGGTTTGTTAGGAATGGTTGTATTTGCTTGTTTGGATTATCGTTTTTTAAGAAAGTTTTCATCGGCATTTATTTGTCTATCTGTAATTCTTCTTATTTTAATTTTTGTTCCAGGGATTGGGCAGGAAGTTGGAGGGGCGCGCAGGTGGATTTCGGTTGGAGGTTACTCATTTCAGCCTTCGGAATTTGTAAAGTTTGCAGTAGTTTTATATGCTGCTGATATTTTAGCCAAAAGATGTGGTAAATTAAAAAAAATTAAAGACTTATTCGTTCCTTTTTTAGGAGTTATGGGATTAATCGTTGCATTACTGTTTATGCAGCCCCACTTAGGCGCAATTTTAATTATTTGTTTTTCTGTTTTTTTTCTTATGTTTTTAAATGAAGTTAAATTGCGTCATTTGGCGAGTTTAGGGTTAGTTGGTTTGTTTTTGGTCGGTGTGTCTATTATGTTTGAGCCGTATCGGTTAAGGAGGTTTTTTGCTTTTTTAAATCCCTGGGGAGATCCGAAAGATACGGGATTTCATATAATTCAGTCGTTACTTGCGTTTGGCTCCGGCGGTTTAACCGGAACAGGGCTTGGCATGAGTCGACAAAAATTTTTATATCTTCCCGAAGCGCATACGGATTTTATATTTGCGATAATCGGCGAGGAGTTTGGTCTACTTGGCACGCTTACCGTGGTTTTTTTATTTCTTGTTTTGATTTTTACCGGTTTAACTATATCATTCAAATCTAACAATAATTTTGGAAAATTGTTGGGCTGCGGAATGGTTTGCTTGATTGCCACCCAAGCTTTAATTAATATGGGTGGAGTTACGGGGATTTTACCAATTACCGGGATAACACTCCCTTTTTTGAGTTACGGGGGTTCATCGCTTTTAGTTAATCTCTGCGGTATTGGTGTTTTATTAAATATTGCGAATTCATCAAAGAAAAAAAGATCTATTTTACGGAGTTAATATGCGAGTTATTATTACCGGCGGAGGAACAGCCGGACACATTTACCCAGGATTAGCGATAGCCGATGAGATTAAAAATCATATATCTGAGGCTAATATTTTATTTGTGGGAACAAAAAAGGGTTTAGAGGCAACGGTTGTTCCTAAGGCGGGTTATGATTTTAAAACAATAAATATTTATGGGCTTAAAAGGAAAATTTCCCTTCATATTTTTGTGACTCTTCTCTCTTTTTTTGCCAGCTCTTTAAAATCGCTAAAAATATTGCGTGATTTTCGACCTCAGGTTGTTGTGGGCACGGGTGGTTACGTGAGCGCTCCATTAATTGGGATGGCAATTTTGCTTAGAATTCCGACTATTATTCACGAACAGAATTCAGTGCCCGGATTGGTCAACAAGGTGATGGGGAAGTGGGTGGATGTAGTGACTGCATCTTTCCCCGACACAAAGAGCTTTTTTAAGGGAAATTGTATAGTAACCGGGAATCCAGTTCGAAAAGAAATTTTAAAAACTGGGCGAAAAGAGGCCTTAAGCTATTTTCCCATTGACTCAAAAAGAAAAACTTTGCTGGTTTTTGGGGGGAGTCAAGGTTCAAAACGAATTAATGAATCATTAATAGAAGCATATGATAAATTTCGTTACTGTGGTAATTTACAGATAATTCATGTTACGGGTAGGATTGCTTTTGACGGAATTTCGGATAAAATAGAAAAACAGAAAAGACGGGAAGACAAGGTGTTGTACAACTGCTATTCTTATTTAGATTCTATCGGTAAAGCATATGCCGCGTCGGATTTAGTTCTTAGCCGAGCAGGGGCAACCACAATAGCGGAGATTACAGCCATAGGTATTCCCTCAATTTTGGTTCCTTACCCTTATGCTACGGGTAATCATCAAGAGAAAAATGCTCTTATTTTGGAACATAAAGGAGCTTCTCGGATGATTTTAGATAAGGAATTAAACGGCATAGCGGTTTTTAATTTAGTAAATGAGCTAATTTTTAATGATGAGTCTCTTGGCAAGATGAGGAAGAATGCGGCTATGATTGGGAAACCCAAGGCGGCTTTTGAGATAGTGAAATTAGTGAAGATGCTTGGAGAAAGGTAAAAAACAGCCATCAGTCTCCAGACTCCATGGAAAAATATAAATATAGAATATAGCGTATAGAGTATAGAGTAGAGAGCAGTTCATTCTTATCATTATGAGGGTTTAGTCCGCTTTGCTTAATGACAAGTAAACTAACAAACTAACAACTTTAAAGAAGGCTAAGAAAAGGAAAGTTATGGATTACAAAAAGATACATTTTATTGGGATTGGTGGAGCAGGAATGAGTGGCATCGCCAAAGTGCTTTTAAGTATGGGTTATAACGTTTCCGGCTCCGACTTGAAGGAATCGCGCAACACTTTAGCCCTAAAAGAGCAAGGCGCAAAGATAGTAATTGGTCATAATCCCAAAAACATAAACTTTGCAGATGTAGTTGTTGTTTCATCTGCGATTAAAGAAAACAATTCAGAATTAAAGTTTGCCAGAGAAAAGAAAGTGCCAGTGCTCAAACGTGCGGAAATGCTATCAAAAATGAGCGAGGGGAAAATTGGCATAGCAGTTGCGGGAACCCATGGGAAAACGACGACCACATCTATTATATCGTCTGTATTTGAGCAAAATAATTTAGACCCCACTTTTTTAATTGGAGGAGAATTAAACGATATTGGGAGTAACGCAAAATATGGAAAAGGTGAGTTTTTTATTGCAGAGGCCGATGAAAGTGATGGCTCTCTACTTTTTTTGAAGCCAAAGATGATAGTAATTACAAATATTGAAAAAGATCACTTAGATTATTTCAAATCAATAGAGGACATTGAGTCAACTTTTCTTAAGTTTGTTGAATCGCTTCCCCCGGATGGGCATCTTATTATAAATGGTGACCACCCAACAAATAAAAAGTTTATAAAAAAGATTAAAAGTAAATATATTACCTATGGTTTTGAGGAATCAAATGATTATCAGGCTAAAAATTTAAAACTTGGTGCGCTTGACAGTTCCTTTGATCTTTTCGTAAAGAATAAAAAAAGAGAAAGTGTGCATTTAAATCTTCCGGGCAGACATAACATCTGTAATTCACTTGCCGCGTTTGCGATTGGAAACTTGGCCGGAATTAAATTTTCAGATGTGGCGAATGTATTAGCTGAATTTAACGGAGTTAAAAGAAGATTCCAGGTAGTTGGAGATTCTTTGGGAATAACGGTCGTAGATGACTATGCGCATCATCCGTCGGAAGTTAAGGTCACTTTAGATGCCGCAAAGCAAGGTGACTGGGGCAGGATTGTCTGTGTTTTTCAACCGCACAGGTATTCTAGAACCAAATTTTTAGCTCGAGATTTTGGAAACTCTTTTAACCAAGCTGACGTTGTAATTGTTACAGATATTTATGGTGCGGGAGAAATGCCTGAGCCGGGAATAGACGGAAAACTTATTTTAAACTTTATTATAGAAGAAAACCCTCGCTCAAACGCAGTATATTTGCCTAAAAAAGTTGACGTGAAGGACTTCCTTTCCATATATGCAGAAAAGGGAGATTTAATTTTAACAATGGGAGCGGGCGATATTCACCTGGTAGGCGAAGATTTTCTTTTATCCCTAAAGGAAAAAGAGGCGATATCGGGGTGAGCAATTGAACGAGGCGCGTGCTCTGGAAAAAGCATATTTAAGATTAAATAGAGAAATGTCAGGAAGGATTTATCGCAATGTTTCCATGGCTAAACAGGTAACGGTTAGAACGGGTGGCCCGGTAGCTATTTTAGCTGTTGCGAATACAATAAGTGATTTGAGGTTATTACTTCAAACGGCTGACAGATATCGAATTCCTTACTTTGTGTTGGGTAAGGGGTCAAATCTTTTAGTTTCCGATAAGGGGTATAAAGGAATAGCTATTGAGTTGGGCTCTGATTTTAAGAAAATTTCTTTGGATCGACATTGCATCCAGGCAGGAGCGGCAACCTCTCTTTCAACATTGGCACAGGTAGCATGGAAAAACTCCTTAAATAATTTGACTTTTTCTGTTGGAATTCCAGGTACCCTGGGCGGTGCTTTGGTTATGAACGCGGGGGCTCACGATGGATGTATGTCAAACATTGTCAGCACTGTTACAATTTATACACATAATTGTGAGCTTCAGATTTTAAATAAAACAGAGCTAGGATTCGGTTATCGCACCAGTTCTATTCCATCGTATGGAATTATAGTGGAAGCAATGTTAAAGTTAGAGCCGGGAAATCAAAATAGAATTAGATTTTTAATGGAAAGATATTTTAGAAAAAGAAAAGAAACCCAGCCTTTTGAGCATCCCAGCGCTGGCTGTGTTTTTAAGAATACTTCAGGGATATCGGCAGGTAAACTTATAGATGGGGTTGGTTGTAAAGGATGGCGCATTGGAGACGCGGAAGTGTCCACAAAACATGCCAATTTTATAGTTAATTTGGGTGGGGCAACCGCCACTGATATTTATAAATTAATTAAAGAAGTACAACTCAAAGTTTATCGGGAAAAGGGTGTTTTACTGGAACCAGAAATTAATATCTTAGGTGAATTTAAAGATGAATAAAAAAATTGTTCAAGACAAAGCTACTCAACGAATGAGGAACATTAAAAAAATCAAGAAAAAGAGGCGTTTAGTTACATTGTCCCTTTTTCTCTTAATAGTCATTGGGATTGTTGGGCTCGTCTTTCTTTGTAATTCAGATTTTTTTAACATTAAAAAAATAATAGTTGTTGGGAATAAACATGTTTCTGAAGATAAAATTATTAAGCAGAGCAGCATAGGCACAAACACAAGTTTGTTTGGCCTGCCATCTAATGAAATAAGAACAAGAATTCTTAAGGAAGCATGGATTGAGGATGTGGAAGTAGTTCGTCATTTTCCAAACTCAGTAGAGCTCAAGGTAGTTGAGAGAGAAGCAATTGCCATTGTTCCCTTTCAAGACATCTACTTGATAGTAGATAAAAACCTTGTTGTATTGGAGTCACGAGAATCGATTGATGATTTGGCCCTTCCGGTAATATTGGACTTAAAATTAACTAAGGCAAAAATTGGTGAAAAAATTAATTTGCCTAGTTTGGAAAATGCCGTTAATTGCCTTGTATCTTTCGATAAAGATTTCAGAAAGACCATAATTATGGCTAACGCTCCTTCGATAGAAAAATTAACTCTTATGATTTCGGTGAAAAATGGTGATGGAGAGTTACATGATGTCGAGGTTTTATACGGGGAAGCCGATGATGAAGATGTTGCTTTAAGGAAGAATGCCATTATTAAGAAGATACTTACAGAGAGCAAAAAGCATGTAATCTATATCGATGTGAGGGTTGTCACAAATCCGGCTGTTAAGTTTCTTGACGACGTTTATTAATTTTTAAAAATTGGTTGCATTTTTAAAATAGATAATATAAGGTTTATGTTAAGGTTTACCAGCAAATACTCTCAAGTACAACTTGAGAGTTTGGTTTAAAAAGGTTTTTAAAGGAGGAAATAAATGTCAAATAACATAGCAAAAAACTACTTAGCTTTAATTAAAGTTGTTGGTGTCGGTGGTGGAGGGACTAATGCCGTTAACAGAATGATTGAGGCTAATTTAAAGGGTTGTGAATTTATTGCGATTAATACTGATTCGCAAGCACTTTTAATGTCTGACGCTGATTTTAAAGTTCATATCGGTGAAAAACTTACAAAAGGTTTGGGAGCCGGGGCAAATCCAGAAATTGGTTTTCAGGCGGCGCAAGAAAGCAGAGAGCAAATAAAAGAGGCACTTCAAGGTGCTGATATGGTATTTATTACGGCCGGCAAGGGTGGCGGTACCGGAACGGGGGCCGCACCTGTTGTAGCTGAGGTGGCAAAAGAATTAGGTGCTTTAACTGTAGGAGTTGTCACAAGGCCATTCGGGTTTGAAGGAAGAAAACGTGCCATGCAAGCTGATGAGGGTATTGAAAACTTAAGGGAAAAAGTTGATACGTTAATAATAATTCCAAACGACAAACTCCTTAATGTAGTAGAAAAAAAGACTTCAATTTTAGACGCATTTCGCGTTGCCGATGATGTTTTAAGGCAGGGCGTTCAAGGGATAACTGATTTAATAACAATGCCTGGATTGATTAATTTGGATTTTGCTGATGTTAGAACCATTATGGCAGACGCGGGATCATCGTTAATGGGAATCGGAGAAGCTTCAGGAGAAAATCGAGCAGCAGAAGCTGCAAAAGCGGCAATTTCCAGCCCATTACTTGATTCATCAATTGAGGGGGCAAGAAGAGTTTTACTTAATATATCTGGCGGAAGAGATCTTGGACTGTTTGAAGTTAATGAGGCGGCTGAAGTTATTGCTACGGCTGCTCATCCTGATTCGAATATAATATTTGGTGCTGTAATTGACGATAGCTTGGAGGATATGGTTAGAGTGACGGTTATTGCCACAGGGTTTGACAGGAAGAGGCAACAAGAAAAACTAGAATTTGCTCTGGGCAAGGACGCATCACCCTCTTTTGAAACAAATGATCTTGATATTCCGGATTTTCTTAAAAAAACAGAATAAAATCAACAAAAGGTGTTTGAACGAACAATGCCTTCTTTAAACCTTGAGCGGGTTGAAAAGGGAAAATTTGTATTTTTTACCTCAAAGGAGTTATTTCAAAAAAGCGATATTCTCATTGCTTTTACCACCAGGCTAAAGGGGGCCAGTAGTCCTCCTTATAAATCATTAAATCTAGCGTTTCATGTGGGCGACAAGAAAGAAAGAGTAATCCAAAATAGAAAAATTCTTTGTTCTGTCCTTAATTTAGATTTTCCTCGCCTTACTGCTTGTGAGCAGGTGCATGGTAATAATCTTGTAGTTGTTGACAAGAGCTTAATTGGGCGCGGTGCTTTTTCACATCATAATGCAATCTCAAATACAGACGCGCTTATTACTAATCAAACAAAAGTTCCGTTAGCTATTTTTTGCGCGGATTGTGTTCCAATAATCATTGTTGATCCAACGAAGCGAATTGTAAGCGTAGTTCATGCTGGCTGGAGAGGTTCTTACGCAGAAATTGCAAAAAAAACCGTACAGATGTTTGTCGATAAATTTCACTCTCTTCCTCAAAGCCTGTTTTCGTTTATCGGCCCATGTATAGGAGATTGTTGTTATAGAGTAGATTCTACTCTTGCTCAGGAATTTGAAGAAAAATTTGCCCTTCACCTTGACACTCGGCAAGGTGAAAGTTACCTTAATCTTGTAGAAATAAATATTAATCAACTTTTAAAAAGTGGAATAAAGTCAGGAAATATTTACTGCAGTAATATTTGCACAAGTTGTGATTCCGATTTTTTTTCACACAGAAGGGAGAACGGTGTAACCGGCCGCCAAAGTGCCTTAGTAGCCGTTTTTTGATGGTTGAAAATGTTGCAGAAAATATTTTAAAAATACGTGAAAGAATATCGAAAGCGGCGTTGAAATCGGGTCATAAGCCCGAAGAGATAAGATTGGTTGCAGCTATAAAGAAAGTGCCGGCTAAAAAAGTTATTGAAGCAATAAATGCTGGTGTTGTTGATTTGGGTGAGAACCGGGTTCAGGACGCTGTCGCTAAGTTTAACGAGGTAGGAGATTGTGTTAATTGGCATTTTATTGGCCACTTGCAACGCAATAAAGTTAAATATATTGTTCCGTTTGTTGAGTTAATTCATTCTGTTGATAGTATTAGGTTGGCGCGAGAGATTGATAAACAGGCAAGAAAAATAGGCAAGGTGCAGAAGGTTCTTTTAGAGGTGAATATTTCACACGAGAAGAGCAAATTTGGTTTTTTTTCAGATGAAATTAGTGCAAAATTAAAAGAGATAGCAAAACTTAAAAATGTGAAAGTTAAAGGATTGATGGGAATACCTCCTTTAACAGATAAACCGGAAAATTCACGAAGATTTTTTAAAGAACTTAAAGAAATTTTTGATAATATAATAAAAGAAAATGTTCTTTGCGTTGAATTTTCATATCTTTCTATGGGCATGACAAATGATTTTGAAGTGGCTATCGAAGAGGGGGCAAATATGGTTAGAATAGGAACAGGAATTTTTGGATTTAGGGAGGTTGTTAAATGAGGAATATATGGAAGAAGACTTTGGCTTATTTTGGTTTTATGGATGACGATGAAATGTATGAGGAGTTTGATGATATGGCCGAAGACGAAGGATTTGATTATGATGATATTTACTCCAAACGGTCTATAAAGAAGATAAAACGAGTGCCAGATAGGTCTGCTTTTGAACCTTCCGAGGAAGTGATGTCGCCTCAATTAAAATCAATTTCAACCCCGAAATCTCGAGTTCATGTAATTGAGCCTAAATCTTTTAACGACGCGCAAAATATTGCTGATAAGTTCAAGGCTAGCATTCCTGTAATTATGAACCTTCAAATGGTCGATCAAGACCTTTCAAAACGTCTAGTAGATTTTGCTAGTGGTCTATCCTATGCTTTAAATGGCGGCATGCAAAAAGTTGCCGAAAAAGTTTTTCTCTTAACTCCTGCTAATGTACAGGTCTCAGCGGAAGAGAAGAGAGTGCTAAGAGAAAAGGGGTTTTTCAATCAACTTGGCAAATAATGAAAGAATTGGAGACAAATTGATAGTTTCCTTTATTGGTGCAGGTAAGATGGGCGAAGCTCTTATAAGTGGAGGAATAGCGTCTGGAAGCTTGCAACCTGAAAATATTTATTTATCAGATGTTCGAAAAGAATCATTAGGGTGCTTAAGAAGCAAATATAATGTAAAAATTTCTGATAACAATATTGATGCAGTTAAGGTAGCGGATTTTATTATATTAGCGGTTAAGCCTCAAAATATAGATGAGGTTTTAGATGAGATAGCTGGTTATGTTGACGGAAGCAAGACAATTGTTTCGATTGCGGCCGGTATAAACATAGAAAGAATTACCCAAAAACTTCACAAAGAATCTCAAATAATTAGAGTGATGCCAAACAATCCGGCTCTTTTAAGAGCAGGAATTTCGGTAATAAGTGCTTCATCTGGCGTATCAAAATCGGCTCTTGAATTTGTGACAAAGATTTTTTTAGGGGTTGGGGAAGTAGTTTTTTTGGATGAAAAATATCAAAATTTAGCGACTGCCTTAAGCGGATCCGGCCCAGCTTATTTTTACTTATTGGTTAAATTATTAATAGAAGCGGGCATTAAGTTGGGGCTAAAACCCGACATTTCAGAGAAACTTGTAAAACAAACCCTTTTTGGTTCAGCGAAGATGATTAAGGAGATTAAAAAAAGCCCCGAAGAACTAATAAAAATGGTGGCTTCTCCTGGAGGAACAACCGAAGCAGCATTGAAGGTTTTTGAAAAATTTAATTTGAAGAAAGGGGTTGTTGAGGCGGTCAGAAAAGCAGAAAGTAGGGCGATTGAACTTGGAGAAAGGAAGATTAACTAATTGTGGCAAGAAGTGCGATGCAGTTTGTAAATTTAGTTTTTACAGTATATATTTGGTTAATAATTATAAGAGTAATTCTTTCGTGGTGTCCTGTTTTATCGGGAGAGTTTTTTAAATTATTTTGCCGTTTTGTTTATGATGCAACTGAACCAACTCTGGCTTTTTTTAGAAAAATACTGCCGTCAATGGTTGTTGGTTCAATGGGGCTTGATCTTTCTCCGATAATTGTCATATTTGTTCTCCAATTTTTACGTTGGCTTATTTTAACAATTATCGGGCAATTTTTTATATATATTTAATCAATCAACATAAAGGAGGAGACGGGAATGAGACTTACCCCTTTAGACATCCACAATAAAGAATTTAGAAGAGCCATTAGAGGTTACAATGAAGAGGATGTAGACGTTTTTCTTGATAAGATAGCCGAAGAGCTCGAATTACTTTACAAAGAGAATAATGATATGAAGGAAGAGTTGGAAAAGATAAATGAGAAGATTAAACAATATGAAAACATTGAGCAAACTCTTCAAAATACATTGTTAACGGCTCAAAAATCTGCAGAGGAAGTACAGGCAAATTCAAAAAAAGAAGCTGAGTTGGTAATTAAAGATGCGGTGCTGAAAGCTCGGGAGATAATTCAGGATGCTGTAAACGAGAAACGGGAAAGTGAAACTAATTTAAAAATATTAAAGCAAGCTGAAGAAGAATTCAGGATGAGATTTAAGTCCGTTCTCGAATCTTATCTAAACGTTTTAAACGAAACTGAAGGAATTGAAGAAATAGAGAAAAAAGTTAAAGAATTAGAAGAATTTAAAAAAGAAAATTTAGTTGAAGAATCAAGTGAGTTGGCGACTGAAGAGTTTGCAGAAGAAAACGATGAATTGCTTGATCAGCCAAGTGAAGAAAAGGTTGTAATTAACGAAGAGCCGGAAGAGGCTTTTGAGTCACTTACAAAGAAAGAGGGAGAAGAAGACAAAATCGAAGAAGAAACTCAAAAAACAGAAGCTGACGAAGAAGCAGAAGAAGAGACTCAAAAAGAAGCCGAAGAAGAGAGCAAAACCAAAAAAAAATCTTCAAAAAAAACTGAAGACGAAGACGAATCAAATGAAATTAAAACCGTAGAGATTCCCTCCTTTTTAAAAGAAGGGCCAAGAGAAGATTTTTTAAATAATAAGAATAATGATATTGAGGAGATTTCATAAGATTAATGCCGGAAATTAATGAACGAGAAGAAGGTGTCGTTTTAACCGTTTGGGTTCAGCCTCGTTCTTCTCGGGCTGGAATAGTTGGCATTCAAAGAGACGCATTAAAGATTAAAGTTTGTTCGCCATCTCAAGAAAATAGAGCAAATAAAGAAACTATAGAGATTTTAGCTGACTTTTTTAAAATACCAAAATCAAAAATATCAATATTATCTGGAAAAACTTTCCGTCGTAAAAAAGTTCTGCTTTATGGAAAAAAATGTGATGATATATTGAAAACTATCGAACAGTTTTAATTTAATTATTTGCTATTAGGTAAACAGGGCCCCGACATTGTTTGACATCCCATTTAACCTATGTTAATTTTGGTAAAATCAAAGCTAAATGATGTATTTTGTTTTAATTAAAAGATAGATTTGATAAATTTTAGAATCTGTTTTAATAAAAGTCATTTTAGCCGACAATTGGGGCAGGGTTATTAAGATGTATTTGATTACGAAAATATCGATAATGAGGTTTATGAATGGATTATAAAAAAACGTTAAATCTTCCTAAAACTAAATTTTCAATGAAGGCAAATTTAGTCCAGAAAGAGCCCGAGATTTTAAAATTATGGGACGAAATTGATATTTATAAACTGGTAAATAAAAAAACATCCGGTAGACCTTCGTTTGTTCTGCATGACGGGCCTCCTTATGCAAATGGTGATATTCATTTAGGGCACACCATTAATAAAGTTTTGAAGGATATCATCGTTAAATACAAATCTATGAAAAATTTTTATAGTCCCTTTGTCCCTGGTTGGGATTGTCATGGTCAACCCATTGAGCATAATGTTGAGAAGAGTTTGGGTTCCAAAAAAAGTGAAATAAATCAGGTCCAACTAAGAAAACTTTGTAAAGAATATGCTTTAAAATTTGTTAAACGGCAAGCTGAACAGTTTAAAAGATTAGGCATACGGGGAGATTTCGAAAATCCATATTTAACTTTAAGACCACTTTATGAAGCAACAAATATTGAGGTTTTTGGAAAGCTTTATGAAGAAGGATATATTTATAAAGGGAAAAAACCAATTCACTGGTGCTATCATTGTGAGACGGCTTTGGCAGAAGCTGAAATTGAATATGATGACGAAAAATCACCATCAATTTATGTTAAATTTCCCTTTAAGAGCGATTTTGCTAAACTTTCTGATTATCGTTTACCGAAATATTTTTTAATCTGGACTACAACTCCCTGGACATTGCCTGCAAATGTGGCGATAGCTGTTAATCCTAAACTTGAATATGCTGCGGTAGAAGTTGGTGGCGAGATTTATATTTTAGCCAATGACCTAATTAAAGGGGTTCTTTCCAAAGCTGGAATTTCACATTTTAAGGTATTAAAAACTTTTACGGGTTGTGAGTTAGAAAATTTAGTATGTTTACATCCTTTCCAGCCGTGGGATTCGAAAGTTATCTTGGCTGATTTTGTAGCTTTGGATACTGGAAGCGGTTGTGTTCATATTGCACCCGGTCATGGGCAGGAAGATTACCAGGTTGGTCTTGCTTATAAATTACCGATTCTTATGCCTGTGGACGACAAAGGGTTTTTTACTAAACAGGCAGGAAAATATGCGGGTCAACATGTAGAAAAGGCAAATGAAACGATAGTAGCCGACTTAAAAAAAGAGAATTTTTTATTTTATGCCTCATCAATTGTTCATTCTTATCCTCATTGTTGGCGATGTAAAAAACCGGTTATATTCCGGGCAACGGAACAGTGGTTTGTTTCAATGGATAATAAAAACTTTCGAGAAAATGTTCTCAACGAAATTAAAAAAGTTAAATGGATGCCGGAATGGAGCGAGAAAAGGATAACCGGCATGGTAAAAGATAGACCCGATTGGTGTATATCTCGACAGAGATCTTGGGGAGTGCCAATACCTGTATTTTATTGCAGTAATTGCCGGAAAGAAATTGTAACCAAAGAGACCATAAACGCTATAATTGAGCTTTTTAAAGAAGAAGGAGCTGATGCTTGGTTTATTAAATCAGCCGATGAAATTTTACCAAAAGGAACTATCTGCCCGGACTGCAAAGGGACGGAATTTATTAAGGAGAACGATATTTTGGATGTTTGGTTTGAGTCCGGGGTGAGTCATTTTGCGGTTTTAAGAAACAGGCCGGAGTTAATTTGGCCGGCTCAAATGTATCTTGAGGGAACAGACCAACATCGGGGCTGGTTTCAATCTTCGTTGTTAACTTCGGTTGGTTGTACGGGTAGAGCGCCATACGACTCAGTCCTTACACACGGATTTTTAGTGGATGGTAATGGACGAAAGATGTCGAAGTCTCTTGGTAATGTAGTAGATCCACTTGAAGTCATAAAAAAATCAGGTGCCGATATTCTACGTTTGTGGGTAGCTTCTGCAGATTATTCAACTGATGTAGCTGTTTCTGGTGAAATTCTTGAACGGATTGCAGAAGCATATCGCAGGATTCGCAATACTTTGCGTTTTATTATGGGGAATCTTTGCGATTTTAATCCTCAAAAAGATAAAATTCATTACGAGGATATGGAAGAAATTGATAGATGGGCAATCAGTAGACTGCAAAAGCTAATTGAGGATGTAACTCAAGCGTTTGATAAATATAAATTTTATTTTGCATATCATGCAATTTATAATTTTTGTGTTACGGATTTAAGCTCATTCTATTTAGATGTTTTAAAAGATAGACTTTACACATCTTCGCCTACATCAAAAGAACGCAGGTCGTCTCAGACCGCTTTCCATGAGATATTAATGTCTTTGATAGGATTGCTTGCTCCAGTTCTTGCCTTTACTGCGGAGGATGCTTGGATGAATTTAGACGATTGTTATAAAACCGAAGTCAGTGTTCATCTTACGAATTGGCCCAGCGTAAATAGAGAATTTATTGATGATAATCTCGAAAAAAAATGGGGCATGCTTTTAAGAGTAAGAGCCGAAATTTTAAAAGCTTTAGAAATAGCAAGAAGCGAAAAGTTGATAGGCAATCCTCTTGAAGCTATGGTTACAATATATTGTGATCCTGACCTCTTTGAGTTTTTGAGTTTAAACCAAGATGTTTTATCGTCTATTTTTATAGTTTCTCAGGTTGAGCTTGCGAGTTCAGATAGCAAAAAAGATAACGTTATTTTTCTTAGTGAAGAAATCCCAAATTTTGCAATTTTGATATCTAAGGCAAAAGGCAAAAAGTGTGAGCGTTGTTGGAATTATAGCAAAAGCGTGGGCGCGAATAGTGAACACCCGACGATTTGTTCCAAGTGCTTGGATGTTATAAAAAACATGACAGAATAAATTGAAATAAAACTTTAAAAAAACATAGTAGTAGTTTGATAAATTGTATATAATTCATTTGAAATTTAGATGGCACTAAAGAAATCTTGAAATAGGAGGGCGATTGCAATAGACGACAAGAGATTAGTGATTTTAAAAGAAAAGTTAGAAAGTGAAAAAAGACGATTAGAGGAAGAGCTAAAAGAAATTGAAGAGGGAAATTTAAAAGAAACGCAAAATGAAACTACTGGCGAAAATTCTTTTGAGGACAATTTTGCAGACAGTGGAACGGCAACATTTGAGCGTGAAAAAGATCTTTCGTTAGAAATAAACATAAAAGACTTACTCTCACGGGTTAATGGTGCTCTCGAGCGTTTTAAAAAAGGAACATATGGAAAATGTTTTATGTGTGGTGGTGATATAGATCCGGCAAGATTAAAGTCTTTACCCTATGCGGATCTATGTATTGAATGCAAAAAGAAAGAAGAAAGTAGCTGGTAGTTTAGTGCTATAAACTACCGGTTTATCTGGCCTGCCTGTACCAAGCTGGTCTGACGATATGTTTTAAAACGAAGCAATTTAAAAAAGTTTTTATCCAAAGGATAATTGTACACTGGACAAAAATGATTGATTGGTTCGTTTTCTTATTCGCCTAAGATTTTATTTTTTATGGGTGGGCAACAGATCTGGATTGTCTGTCTGCCGGCAGACGCCGTGCCTATTTAATCGATTCTTTCATTGCGAAATTGCTATTTGTCCTAAAGGACACGCAATTCCTGCCTGCCCTGCCTGCCGGTAGGCAGGCAGGCAGGCAGGCACGGTGCCGCAGATGTTTGAATCTTCTTCGATTAACGGTGTGCTCATATGCCTGCCCGCCGGAGCATTGTCGGAGGAGGGTCGCTGTTTACCCGACCCACAGGGGTTAAAATAACTAATAAAAAGCTTTTATTTTTG
>NZ_JAUSCH010000008.1 GCF_030651595.1 Candidatus Oleimmundimicrobium sp.
GTAAAATCAACAATCTGGCTAACAAACTCCCGACTCCCAACTAAGAGACTCCCGACTAATAGAGCAGATAGCTTATGGCAGATAGTAGAGAGAGTATAGAGTATAGTAAAATCAGTAATCTGGCTAACAAACTCCCGACTCCCAACTAAGAGACTCCCGACTAATAGAGCAGATAGCTTATGGCAGATAGTAGAGAGAGTATAGAGTATAGTAAAATCAACAATCTGGCTAACAAACTCCCGACTCCCAACTAAGAGACTCTCGACTAACAGACTACAGACAGATAGCGACTGAAAATATGAAATTTGGTTGTCATGTATCAATTGTGGGAAAAATATACTTGGCTGTTGAGCGAGCCATCCTCAGGGGTTGCGAGACGATGCAGATATTTTCCGGAAATCCCCGGGGTTGGAAACGCGCCGGTATTTTAGATGAAGATATTCACGAATTTAATTTTCGCCGCGAGGATGCCGGGATTGACCCTCTTGTTATCCACATGCCATACCTGGTCAATCTGGGTTCGCCAGATGCAGATATTTATTCGAGATCGGCAAGAGCAATGCTTGATGCAATTGAGCGAGCCAAAAAACTTAAGGCTTCTTATCTTGTTTTTCATCCGGGGAGTCACAAGGGCGCGGGAACAAAGGATGGCCTTATAAGAATTTCTGAGTCATTGAAGTCCCTAACTGCAACGCTTGACGACAACCCAAAGATACTTTTAGAGAACACTGCGGGCTCCGGCTTTAATTTAGGGGCCAAGTTTGAGGAGTTGGCTTTCATCTTTGAGGAGCTTGACTGGAGTGAAAAGTTTGGCGTTTGTCTTGATACTTGTCATGCATTTGCTGCGGGATATGATATATCAACAAAAGAAGGTTTGAATGACGTTTTAAGAGAATTGGACGAAAAAGTGGGCATAGATAGAGTATCTTTAATTCATGCTAATGATTCTTGTACACCACTTGGTTCTCGAATAGATAGACATACAGATATAGGAAAGGGTTATATAGGGTTAGGTGGGTTTAAAAGAATTGTTAATCACCCGCTATTAAGAGAACTGCCTTGTATACTTGAAACACCTCATATGAGTGAGAATGATGATATTAGAAATTTGAGTTTGATAAGGAGCTTAGTGGAATAAAGCTAGCTTTGACTGATAAATATTACCTATGTTAAACTGGTTAAAGCTGGTGTTTTGTTTTAATTTGTTTAAATTTCTTTTCTTAGGGGGCTACATGGTTTTACCTTTGACATCTAAAATTAATGAAAGCAGTCATCTTGAAATTGGCGGTTGTGATGCAGTTGAACTCGCAAAGAAATTCGGAACCCCGCTTTTTGTAATGGATGAGAAGACCATAAGGGCACAATGCAGGAAATATCTCTCGTCATTTCAAAAACTTAACAAAAATACCGAAGTAATTTATGCCAGCAAGGCATTTATCTCTATTGCGATGTGTCAAATAATTCAAGAAGAAGGACTCTCCTTAGATGTATCTTCAGGTGGGGAGCTGTATCTTGCAAAGAAAGCTAATTTCCCTTCTGAAAAGATTTTTATGCACGGGAATAACAAAACTCCCAAAGAGCTAGAAATGGCTTTAACGATGGAAATAGGCTGTATAGTGGTGGATAGCGAAGACGAACTGGAGTTGCTGGATAAAATTGCTTCAGAAAAGGGAGTTAAACCCAATATTATGCTTAGGATTACTCCTGGCATTAAACCTTCCACTCATGATTATATCCAGACTGGTCAAATTGATTCTAAGTTTGGGTTTGGTTTGACTGACGGGATAGCTTTAAAGGCGGTAAAAAAAGCTCTAGAATTTAAAAATTTACGCTTAAAAGGGTTTCATGTTCACATTGGTTCGCAGATATTTGTTTTGCACTCTTATGCTAAAGCAATAGAAATAATAATGGATTTCTCTAAGCAAATACTTGATGAAACTGGTTTTAATGCTTCAGAAATCAATGTTGGGGGAGGCTTGGGAATAAAGTATAAGGCGAAAGATGAGCCTTCAACAATAGAAGAATATGCAGAGGTAATAGTCAAAAATGTCCAAGAACAAGCAAAAAAACATGGCATAATATCTCCCAAAATTTTGATTGAACCGGGCCGCTCTATAGTTGGTAACTCAGGGGTTACTTTATATACGGTTGGCACAATTAAAGAGATACCTGGTGTTAGACGATATATATCCGTAGATGGGGGAATGTCAGACAATCTTCGTCCAATGCTTTACGGGGCGGAGTATGAAGTGATAATAGCCAATAAAGCCGATTTTAAGCCAGTGAGTAAAGTAACTATCGCGGGTAAACATTGTGAATCCGGAGATGTCCTTATTAAAGACGCAAAACTGCCTTTGGTAGAAATTGGGGATATATTATGTACGCCTGCAACAGGGGCTTATGGGTATATGATGGCAAATAATTATAATAAGCAACCTCGTCCCGCGGTAATTCTCGTAAATGAAGGAAATGCTACTGAAATAATCAGACGTGAAAATTACGAGGATATAGTACGTTTGGAAAGGCCACTTAAGTAATTGAAAATGAAAAGTATAGAGTATAGAGTATGGAGTATAGTAAAACCAGCAATTTGGCTAACAAACTCCCGACTCCCAACTAAGAGACTCCCGACTGATGAGCAAGACAGCTAATAACTGATAGTTAAGGGTAAAGTAAAAATAAACTAGCAAACTAGCAAGGGGAGATGAAAAGTGAAAGATTTGATAAATATAGGATTAATTGGATTAGGAACTGTTGGTTCAGGAGTTTATAAGATTTTAGCTACTCACAGAGAAGATTTTAAACGGAAAGTTGGAGCAGACCTTGTAGTTAAAGCTATAGCTGAAAAAAGTTCAGAAAAAGCTGATGCAGTTGGTGCTAACAGAGAGATAATAACTGATGCTAAAACCATAATTGAAGATCCAGATATTGATATAGTAGTTGAAGTAATTGGAGGGATAGAACCTGCAAAAAGCTTCATACTTGAGGCCATAAAAAAAGGGAAACATGTTGTTACTGCAAACAAAGAGCTTTTGGCAAGTCATGGTGAAGAAATTTTAAAGATGGCCGATAAAAATAAAGTAGATGTCTTTTTTGAAGCAAGCGTGGGAGGGGGCATTCCCATCATCCACCTCTTAAAAGAATGTTTGGCCAGTAACAAGATTTTAAAGGTTATGGGCATTGTAAATGGGACTACAAACTATATTCTGACTATGATGAGTGAAGAAGGTTGTTCTTTTGAAAAAGCTTTAAAAGAAGCGCAACAAAAGGGATATGCCGAAAGGGATCCCAGCGCTGATATTGAAGGAAGGGACGCGGCAGCAAAGATAGCAATTTTAGCTTCGATTGCTTTTAATAGCAGGGTAAAATTTTCTGATGTTTCAGTAGAAGGAATTTCAAAGATTACCGCAAAAGATATCTTGCATGCCAAAGAAATGAATTATGTGGTAAAACTTCTTGCGGTGGCAAAAGAAGTGGATGAAGAGCTGGAAGTGCGTGTTCATCCGGCCATGATTCCGGTTAAACATCCATTAGCTTCAGTAAATGGAGTTTATAACGCAATCTTTGTTGAGGGAGATTCTGTGGGAGAAGTTATGTTTTTTGGACAGGGGGCTGGAAGTTTGCCGGCTGCCAGCGCGGTTGTTGGTGACATAATAGAGGTCGCGCGAAACATACAATATGGCTCAAGTGGAAAGATTGGTTGCACCTGTTTTAGAAATTTGAATTTACGGCCGATAGATGAAATCAATTCAAAATATTATTTGCTTATGAACGCTGCGGATAAGCCGGGAGTTCTTGCAAAAATAGCGAAAGTGTTTGGCGATAATAACGTTAGTTTAGCAAGTGTTATTCAAAAGGGGTCACAGGGTTCAACTGCTGATTTAATACTTGTTACTCATCTTCTCAAAGAGAAGAATTTTAGGATGGCTCTCAATCAAATAAGGAAACTAAGCGAAGTAAATGAAATTTGTAACGTTATCAGAGTGGAGGAATCAAATGAGTGACAGAAAAGGTTTAATTGAGAGATATCGTGATTTTCTGCCCGTATCTGACAAAACTCCCGTTATTTCTTTGTTTGAAGGAAACACACCTCATATTTTTGCCAAGAATTTGAGTGAGGAATTTGGACTAAATATTTTTTTGAAGTATGAAGGATTAAACCCCACGGGCTCTTTTAAGGATAGGGGCATGACGATGGCAATTAGCAAAGCGCTTGAAGAAGGGGCTAAAGCTGTGATGTGTGCTTCCACTGGCAATACATCTGCTTCAGCTGCAGCTTATGCTACAAGAGCGGGAATTGACTGTATTGTTTTAATTCCTGAAGGCAAGATAGCTTTAGGCAAACTTTCTCAAGCGCTTATGCATGGGGCAAAAGTTATAGCTATTAAGGGAAATTTTGATCAAGCGCTTGATATTGTGCGAGAACTTACCACAAAACATCCGATAGTTTTGGTAAATTCCATAAATCCATACCGGATTCAAGGGCAAAAAACCGGCGCGTTTGAAATTTGCGACGATTTGGGAGATGCTCCGGATTATCTCTTTATTCCGGTAGGCAATGGCGGAAATATTACCGCGTATTGGATGGGTTTTAAAGAATATTATCAAGCCGGTAAATCTACAAAACTTCCAAAGATGATGGGATTTCAGGCAGAGGGTGCAGCCCCTATTGTAAAGGGGTACCCCATAAAATACCCGGAGACAATTGCTACAGCCATAAGAATTGGAAATCCCGCAAGATGGAAAGAGGCCGAAGAAGCCGCTTCTTCTTCCGGGGGTAAAATTGATATGGTTAGCGATGAAGAAATTATTTCAGCTTATAAAATGCTTGCTTTGCGAGAAGGCGTTTTTGTGGAACCGGCATCGGCTGCTTCAGTGGCTGGTTTAAGAAAGCTTGTTATGGAGAAAAAGATTGAAAAAGGGAAAACTGTAGTCTGTGTGCTTACCGGCCACGGACTCAAGGATCCCGATAATGCCATAAAAGTAAGTGGTAAAATTATCGAAGCTGAAGCAATCGTGGAAGCGATAGAAAAAATTATATTGTAATGGTAAAAAGTTGGGAGCCCGAAGCTTAGAGTATAGAATATGGAGTATGGAAAATAAAAGGGTAAGGTTTAAGGAGAAATTAAATAGTAATTGGTGGAGATTAAGTGGAAATTACAATGAATTACTATAAATTACAATTGTATTACAGCAAATTTCAATGAATTTCAATATCAGCACTCAGTAAAAATTAAATAGAGAGATTAGGTAGAGATTGATAAAAAGGTTAAGGGGAACGGGTAAAGTTAATTTTTAGCTCCCAGCCGCCAGCCTTCAGGGGAAATATTCTCCCTCCCTTGATGGGAGGGGACTAAGGGGAGGGTGAAGGTGTTTTGTCTTTAACATCTTACATTTTTCTATACCGTGCCTACCGG
>NZ_JAUSCH010000009.1 GCF_030651595.1 Candidatus Oleimmundimicrobium sp.
GTCTTACATAACGCCGAAGGGAGAGGTCTCAATTGAATAACTTCGCTGGCCGATTCGAAAGCCTCAAAAATATCCACCTTATGGGAATTGGTGGAGCGGGCATGAGCGGACTGGCTCTCCTTCTTCGCCAGCTTGGAATGAATGTCAGCGGATGTGATGTATCACATACCTATTACATACATAAGATAGCCCCCAGCGGAATCGATTTTGTTCTGGGACACGACAAAAGCCACCTGGAGCGCTTCAATCCTGAAGCGTTGGTCTACAGCAGTGCAATTCCCCCGGAGACCGAAGAACTCCTTGAGGCCCAAAGGCGCGGTATTCTTACCTTCAAGAGGGCTGAGGTTTTGAGCTGGCTTTTCAATATGAAAAAGGGGATAGGTATTGCCGGGACTCACGGCAAGACCACGACAGCCTCCATGGTAGGGCTCATCCTTGAAAACGCGGGCATGGATCCGACAATTGCGATCGGGGGTGAGCTTTGCGACACTGGAGCAAACGCCAAGCTCGGGTCTGGTGCGCATATGGTGGCCGAACTTGACGAAAGCGACGGATCTTTCGAACTCTTCAGATCCCAGGTTGCGATAGTAACTAACGCCGACTGGGACCATGTGGATTATTATCCCAATTTCGGGTCAGTTTTACAGGCATACGAAAGATTCCTGTCGAACCGGGCAACAGGAGCGACTGCAATAATCTGCGGAGAGGACAAGGGGCTCTCCATGCTCCTTCAGGGCAGGATCAACGGAAATCATTTGACTTACGGTTGGGGCTCGAAATGGGATTGGGGAGCCCAGAATGTCCGGCATAACCCTGGAGGCGGCGTGACTTATACGATTTACAGGGAGGGAGTACCGGTATGTGACGTTCCATTGCAGGTTTCAGGAGAACATAATGTCCTCAATTCCCTCGCCGCATGCGCTGCGGCATATGCCATCGGGATCCCCGTAGAGGTCTCTTCCCAGGCGCTCAGGTCATTCAAGGGAGCCAAGAGGCGTCTCCAGCACATGGGTTCAATTCCAGACATTAAAGTGGATGTATTCGATGATTACGGCCATCACCCCAGGGAGATTTCCGCTACCCTGAACACACTGAAGAAGATTTTTCCGGAAAGACGCCTGATGGCGGTCTTCCAGCCGCACCGTTTCACCAGGACAGCCGCAATGTATAAGGAGTTTGCTGATGTTCTTTCAATGGCGGACGGCATTTACCTCCTTCCGATATTCCCCGCTGATGAAATTCCGATAGAGGGGGTCTCATCGACCCTGATAGGCGATCTGGTCGTTCAAAAAGGGCATGGGGCTTATAATTTTTGCAGCGACATGGATGAAGTCGTTAACAAACTGTGCTCGTCGGTCAGGGAAGGCGATGTAATAACCACTATCGGAGCCGGAGACGTCTGCATGGTGAGCGAGAAAATTCTGCAGCGCCTTGAAAGGAAAGGCGTTTCCCTCGATGCGATGGCGGTCAAGGCTTAACCGGGAGCTCAAGCCGCTTTTCTCCTTCCGTACATACCTGAATGATCTGACGACCCTTGGAGTTGGAGGCCCTGCCGAATGTCTTGCCAGGCCTTTGACACAGCGGGACATGGAGATTTTGCTGGCATTCTGCCGCGAAGAGGGCACCCCTTTTTGGCTTTTGGGAGGAGGCAGCAATGTTCTTGTTCCAGATGAGGGGTTGCCCGGCATTACCATTCTGACAAGCGGCCTGAACGGTGTCTTTTGGGAGGAAACTGGTGATGCGGTCACTGTTTATTCAGAATCGGGAACATTGCTTGCCTCCCTGCTGGGTTTGTCCTTGCGGAGGGGCTGGACAGGTCTGGAGTTCGCGGCCGGTATTCCCGGAACCTTGGGGGGAGCGCTTGCGGGCAACGCCGGTGCGGAAGGCCTCTCTCTCGGAGATCTGGTCAGATCGGTGAAAGTCATTCAAGATGACGGAAATGTCAGGGATAGATCCAGGGGAGAAATTGATTTTTCCTACCGTTTTTCCAGTCTTGGTCTTGAGGGAGTTGCGATAACAGGCTGCAGGCTTGTTCTCAAAAAATCGAACCCATCCGAAATAGCAGAAAAAGTTAGAGGTTTTCTCTCAAACCGAAAAGGGCAGCCCCGTGGCGTCAAAACGGCAGGCTGCATTTTCAAAAACCCGGAAGGCTCAAGCGCCGGGAAACTTCTTGATGAAGCGGGATGCAAGGGACTGGAATGTGGAAACGCCGTAGTTTCGATGAAGCATGCGAATTTTATCGAAAACAGGGGTTCTGCCTCAACGAAAGACATTTTATCCCTTATTGACCGATGCAGGACAAGAGTGGTCCAAAATTCAGGGGTTTACCTGGCAACGGAAATCCGTTTTCTTGGCAATTCCTTAAATGCGAAAATTCCTAATTAGAGCGTTTATCCTTATTTCTTTTATCTCGGGGATGTTATACTGTACAGAAAACTGGTACCAGTTTTTTCGTCTCCGAGGAGCAAGTTTTGAGTCGCTCGCGCTTCTGCCGGACGTTTTTTTCTGGCAAAGAATCGATTCCGCATCGCACCGGTTTTGGCCGGTTCTTCTGGCAAACAGCGGCAGGATCAAGCGTTCAATAATGTCGGTGGCCCCGGTGACCGTGAAAATGTCGATGCGTAAGCCGGGTTTTTTCGAGATTGATTTTATTCCGCTGGAGCCCTGGTTCATGGTTTTCTGGTCGGGCAGCGAGTGGTTTCTTTCCAGGGGCGGCCGTATGTGGTCTGTTCACCATGCCCTGAACGGCATTATCTCTCAGCAGTC
>NZ_JAUSCH010000010.1 GCF_030651595.1 Candidatus Oleimmundimicrobium sp.
GGCGACATTGTCGATACCGTGGATGCGGTAGTATTCCCAGCTCAGGTTCATCGCCCGCGTGCCCATCGGGTTTTGCGGCCCGGCCTCGACCCGCTCGGGCAGCGAGGGGTCGCGCTCGCGCATGTTGGGGGTGGGAATCCAGACCGGTTCGCGGCGCTTGAGCACGATCTCGGTATAGCCCAGGCGGGTGAATTCATCGGTCATCGGCACCGAGGTCGGATAAAGGCGATAGATGCTTTCATCCTCGGACCAGTAATGCAGCGCGCGCGACTGGGTGTCGCACAGGATGGCACCCTTGCGCAGGTTGTCGAAATGCTCCTGCCACTGCTGGGTGCGAAAGCCCATCAGGTTGTGGCGCACGCGCTCGACGGGTGCATTCTCTTCGATCTCGCCGGTATACTGCTGGCCGAGCGCGGGCATGGCGAAGGCTGCCATGCCACCGGCAAGGAAGGTGCGCCGGGAAGTTTGCGAAAAGCTCATGGTCGTCTCCATCTGGTTCTTGATTAGGACATCGCCGCACCGGCCCCAAAAGGCAAGCCCGGCCAGCATGGTCGGGCTTCACTTCCGATCACGCAGGCGTGAAATCAGTGTCCGTGCCGCCAATTCGTGCACCCTGTGCCGCACTTGGCGGCAGCGCGGCGGGATGGTATCGGTGGGCGCGACACGCGCCGAAGGCAAAGAGGCAACGCAATTTGCGCGTTTCGGTTCCACCTGCGCGCAAGGGAAACGCCACAATGACCCAGACCCCGATTCCGGTTTCGCTGCTGACAGGCTTTCTGGGCTCGGGCAAGACCACGCTTCTCAATCATTTGCTTGGTGACCCGCGCATGGCGCGCGCGGCGGTGATCATCAACGAGTTCGGCGAGATCGGGCTGGACCATGACCTTGTCGAATCGGCCACCGAAACCATGGTGCTGATGCAATCGGGTTGCCTGTGCTGCACGGTGCGCGGCGATCTGGCGCAGACGCTGGCGGAGCTGAAGGCGCGGCGCGATGCGGGTGAGGCCGATTTCGACCGCGTGGTGATCGAAACCACGGGCATTGCCGACCCCGGCCCCATCGTGCAGACGCTGGTGATGGACCCCCTGCTTTCGACCGATTTCGCGCTGGACGGGGTGCTGACCACCGCCGATTGCGCCAGCGGCCAGGCGACGCTGGATGCCCATTTCGAGGCCGTGCAGCAGGCGGCCATGGCGGATCGGCTGATCCTGACCAAGACCGATCTGGCCCTGCCCGCCGAGATCGCCGCTTTCGAGCGCCGCCTGGCGGCGATCAACCCC
>NZ_JAUSCH010000011.1 GCF_030651595.1 Candidatus Oleimmundimicrobium sp.
ATCTCTGCTAATATTCTACCTATGCCCAGATCATTAATATGATAAATATCTCCTGCTCCTCCCAATCTGGTACCGACATCTAATGCCTGGGTAGCTTCTTTAAATGATTTATGACCAGTAAAGGGGTCTTAACATTTGACATTTCTAATCTCAGAGACCAAACTATTATATTTCTATACTTTTCTAAAATGTTTCTACGTAAATAAGAAAGACAGAGTCAGAAAATAATGATATTACTCTATTACTCTGTCCTTTTACCTGAAAGATTCTTCCTAAGAAATTAGGAGATAGTTCTTTTTAGTAAACTCTGTATGGGTTTTCCTAAAGATTAGGAATTGCCCCGTCGAATAAAAAGAGTAAGAAATTTAATCAAAAAAATACTCTTTTTGTAAAAGGGGGACACGCTTTACTTTTCACCAAGCATAAGTGCGGGAATACAAAAGAAGAATATCCCCCATAATTCCTGGCTTTACTTTTCGCCAAGCATAAATTTGCGTAAATAAAAGCTGTCCCAATTTTTTACTGAAAGCCTTGTAAATAAAGGGTTTCAGAAGAGAAAAATAGGAACAGAGAACCGTTGTCCCCTGTTCTTTTATTTAAAAACTTTTAACCACATAATTTGATAGGGCTCAAGAAGTATTTTTTCTATATCTATTGTTTTCTCAGAAATTATATCATAATATTGCTTTTCATTTAAGTGATATTGATTTTTTATCAGGCATAACTCCTGTATATTATCTGTGATATTATGCAGCGCTATTATTCTTTCCTTAGCATCGGGAGAAGTCCGTAATAAAGAAAATAACTCTCTTTTTAAGAATAATACTTCCTGTTTTCCATTTGGGTGAAAGGCTTTTTCAGATTTTCTTTTATGAATTAATCTCATGAATTCGGTAAATATTTTATGTTCTCTGGAATCCGAATTTTCTAAATCTTTTTTTAATTTATCGTATGGTAATTTTTTTCGATTAATCGTTCTTTTCTGACCTGTTTTCTCTACTCCTTTTGGATAATTTTTCGTTCCAAACAAACTATGAATATATATTCCCGGAACTCCCATTAGAGATAATATAATTGCCTGGGAAGCTATAAATTTTTTTATGTTTAATTCATCACTATTTTTAGGATCGGTAATCGCACTA
>NZ_JAUSCH010000012.1 GCF_030651595.1 Candidatus Oleimmundimicrobium sp.
CAGTCTGTTAGAGATGGTCTGGACAGTATAGTGGATGATACTATTGATAAAATTGTCAATCCTGAGCGGTGGAGAGAAGAAATAGAAGACAGATAACAGCAAAGTAGTGGTAATTGGTAAATGAAGATGTAAAGACTAAGCTGAAATTTAGAGCTCAATTTAACTTTAACCAATTACCATTCAACCGAGGTGGGGAAGAATGGGCGAAGGAAGGTATCTTTATTGTGTTGCTAACGATAATCAAAAAGTGAGCTTGGGCAAGATTGGGATAGAAGGCAATGAGGTTTACACCATCCCTTACAAGAATTTATGCGCGGTTGTCCATAACTGCCCCGCCGAGCCATATGAATCAGAAGATAGTGAGAGAGTTAGAAATTGGGTGATAGCTCACGAGAGAGTCGTCGAACTTGCTTGGGGAAAATTCGGTGTAGTTCTTCCCTTAAGCTTTGACACCATAATCAAAGGTGAGGAAGGTAGTGATCCGGAGAAAAACATAAAGAACTGGTTAAAGGAAGATTATGAAAATCTGAAAGAAAAGATGACCAAGGTGAGGGGTAAGGCGGAGTATGGAGTTCAAATTTTTTGGGACCCCAAAATTATTGCAGATAAGATTGCTCAGACAAATGAAGAGATCAAAAAACTAGACCGAGAAATAAAATCCAAACCGGAAGGGGCAGCTTATATGTATAAACATAAGCTAGAAAACCTCTTAAAGAGAGATATAGAGAAAGAGGCAGATAGATGTTTTAAAGACTTGTATGAGAGGGTTAAGAATTGTGTTGATGACATCCGGGTAGAGAAGACAAAGAAGGAAAAAGGCAAGCAGATGCTGATGAATTTGTCTTGTTTGCTCCCCTTGGATGCGAGTAAAAAATTGGGAGAAGAGTTAGAAAGAATTGATAAAATGGAAGAGTTTTCCGTTCATTTTACGGGACCCTGGCCACCCTACTCATTTACCTAAATTGGTGACTGGTGATTATGGAATATAAGTCTTTTGAGGATTTAGAAGTATATAAAGTGGTTAGAGAATTTGTAAAAAAGATATATAAACTGGTCAAAGAGTTGCCCGATTTTGAAAAGTATAATTTAGCAAATCAGATGCGTCGAGCAGCAGCCCCTTTAACCAGTTGCGTTGCAGAAGGACACGGTAGATTTTATTATCAAGAAAATATCCAATTTTTAAGACAGTCTAGAGGTTCGCTTGAAGAGTTAATTGATGATCTTAATGTCTGTATTGATGAGAATTATGCTGAACTCAATCGGCTGAATAAATTGAAAAAGGAAGGATATGACATCTTAAAGAAGTTAAATGGGTATATCAAGTACTTATGCAAATGTAAAGAAGTAACTGAGGAACAACAACAAGAAGAATTAATCATTTAACCATTTACCAAGCCGACGAGTGTGAGCGAGGAGAGAAAGTGGAACCGGTTAGAAATACACACGCTACTCTAGTTGATTTATTAGATAGGGTTCTGGATAAGGGTCTGGTAATTAATGCCGACATTATCATCTCAGTTGCTGGCATTCCCCTAATCGGTGTTAATTTAAGGGCTGCCTTGGCTGGAATGGAAACTATGTTGAGGTACGGGGTAATGCAGGACTGGGATGAGAGAACGCGTGCTTGGGAACGCGAACATCGGGGGAAGAAAGAGCTCTCTTTAACCCAAGGGGAAGAAGTTATCCTTAAGATGTTCGGCTCATATTACTATAATGAAGGAATATACACAGCCTGGAGATCGGGCTATTTTTATTTGACAGATAAAAGGCTCCTTCTCTACCGTCAAGATTTCAATGAAGTCATGTTCGAGACACCTTTGGAGGAGATAAAAAGCTTAGTGATAAAGGAAGAAAGACATTTTATCAAAGAGGGCAAAGAGGTGCTCTATCTTATAGATCGAACGGATAGAATCTCTCGGCTTCATGCCGCAGAAATGAGCCACTTAAAAGATGCTATTGAGAAGACAATAAAAGCCAAAGGGCTTTTCTTGGAGGAAAACCCAATCCTTCCTGAGTTTGAAGAGAAGCTAATTGGCTTCCTGATGGAGGGAGAAAAGATTACCCACCGAGGAAAAATATGGCATCTGATGACTACCCCTGCACCCGGTGGAGTTGTAAGTAGCACGTGGAGACCAGGCCTTCTCTATTTGACCAACAAGAGGTTATGTTGGTGGTGCGACTTTGATAGAAAAGTAGCCTTTGAGGCCCCCATTGATAAGATAGCTGCCTCGACGGTAGAGATAAGAGACCTTAGCGCAATACTGAAGAGGAAAAAGGCTCTCGACGTTATATATGAAACCTCGCAGGGTAAAAAGGTAGCCTGCTTTTCTGGAAAGTCATTGGGTGAGTGGGAGAAAGCACTTAATCGAACCATATCCAGGCAAGGCGCAACCGCTGCGGAGAGCGAGATAGAAACCTGTCCTCAATGCGGTCAAAAAGCACCGGCAAAAGAGTTATTGGAAAAAGGATGCTCAAAGTGTGGGTGGGTTAGTCCAAAGTTGAAAAAAAAGTTGGCCCAAGCAGCTAAATAACTGGTAATTGGTGAAAGGATCGAATAAGAAGTAAGCAATTTGAGCTTTTCCATTTAACAATTTAACAAATTTCGACGAGTGGAGCGAGGAGATATGAATAAGGTAATCGGGATTGATTTAGGAACCACTAACTCAGTGGTGGCATGCATGGAAAATGGCCAAGCTATAGTTATACCCAATGCCGAGAACAGCCGATTGACACCATCAGTGACGGCTTTTACCGGGGATGGAGAACGATTGGTTGGCCAGTTGGCCAAAAATCAAGCTGTTGCCAACCCAGAGCGCACTATCGCTTCAATCAAGAGACATATGGGCTCCGACTATAGAGCAAAGATAGATGGTAAAGAATATGCGCCCCAGGAGATCTCCAGCTTGATTTTACAGAAACTCAAAACTGAGGCGGAGAACTATTTGGGCGAAAAGATAGAAAAGGCTGTAATCACCGTGCCCGCCTATTTTAATGATAATCAGCGTCAAGCGACCAAAGATGCGGGCATTATCGCTGGTTTGGAGGTAATCAGAATCATCAACGAACCCACCGCCGCCTCCTTGGCCTATGGCTTGGATATAGAGGATGTTCACACTATCCTTGTTTGGGACCTAGGTGGTGGTACTTTTGACGTTTCCATCTTAGAGTTAGGCGAAGGGGTCTTTGAGGTCAAAGCCGTTAATGGCAATACCTGGCTGGGCGGAGATGATTGGGATGAGTGGACAATAGACTATTTAGCGGACGAATTCCAAAGAGAGCACGGGATTGATTTGCGCCGGGATAAGATGACTTTCCAAAGGCTCAAAGAAGCAGCGGAGAAAGCTAAGATTGAGCTATCTATCGCATCGGCTACTGATATAAAGTTACCCTTTATTGCCACCAGTCCAGATGGCCCCCTACATTTGGAAACGACCTTAAGCAGAGCACAATTCGAGGAGTTAACCAAAGACTTGTTACAAAAAATGATTGGTCCCACCAAGCAAGCTTTAGCAGATGCTCATTTAGAGCCCGAAGAGATTGATAGAGTAGTTTTAGTAGGAGGATCGACCAGAATGCCAGCGGTACAAGAACTGGTAAAATCGCTAATAGGCAAAGAGCCTTACAAAAATATTAATCCAGATGAGGCTGTTGCTATTGGAGCAGCGATTCAAGCAGGTATCCTGACAGGCGAAGTGAGAAAAGTGGTCTTAGTGGATGTTACCCCCTTATCTCTAGGCATTGAAACACAGGGTGGAATATTTGCCAAAATTATTGAAAGAAATACCACTATCCCCACCTCTAAAGGTCAGATTTTTACCACTGCTTGCAATGACCAGAGTGAGGTGGATATCCATATCTTGCAGGGGGAGCGGGAGATAGCTTCTTACAATATGAGTTTAGGCAGGTTTCAGCTTACTGACATTCCGCCAGCATCCCGCGGAGAACCACGGATTGAAGTGACCTTTGAAATCGACGTTAATGGCATTCTCCATGTCTCTGCCAAAAATCTCCATACAGATAACGAACAAAGAATAAGAATCACTTCTTCAAGCAGACTCTCGGAACGAGAGATAGAGCAAATGGTTAAAGAAGCTCGACTATATGCTGAAGAAGATAAGAAACGGCGAGAGGAAACCCAGATAAGAATTCAAGCAGAGAACATGATCTATGCTGCTCAAGTCTGTGTTAAAGAAGCAAAAGATATTGCAGGCGAAGCTCAAGTGGAAGAAATTGAGAAAGCAATACAGAAAATAAAGGCAGCTTTAGCTAACAGTGAGGATCAAGAGATTAAATCAAGAACTGAAGAGCTAAAAGAGCTGATTGTGATGCTATCTAGACAAATTAAAGATGAGAAGGAAAGCAGGGCATACAGATAGAGAGGTATTAGTGGTGAGAAGGAGCAGAAAACCCCCACTAACTGAGGGTGAACAGGTTATTTTGTGTGAGCAGGGGGGATACTTAAGTAATTTACGAACTGGTTGGAAACTGGGCCATCATTATCTCACCAATAAGAGACTGTTCTTTTCTCAAGCCATGAGGGTTGTATTTGAAACACCCCTTGCGTGTATAACAGATGTCACAGCAGAGGAAAGAGCCTTTGTACTCGGGAGAAAGAATGTTATTTGTATATCGTACCGGCGCCCCAAAGTTGAAGGAACATCAAAGGCCCGCATTATAATGGCCAGCTTAGAAACTTGGAGGAAAAAGATTTATGAGATGATAGTACCTCCCATCAATGAGGAAACTGTAAATGAAGTGACTGAGGAGCTTGATTCGGTAGATCAAGAAATACTTTGGTATCTTTGGCAGAATGGACATGGCACTATCAATGAGTTAGCTGAGCTTGTGTCAGCTCCCACCCATATGGATATTTTACTTAGAATAAGAGAAGTTATCAATCCTACTGCCGAAAGGATAATTGGTAATCCTATACTGTCATTTGAAAAATCAAAGATTGATTCTGAGACCGGAGAAAAGATTTTGTTTAGCTGGTGGCTAATAGGTCGAGAGCAGTTGGGGGAGAGGAGAAAGGAAGTACTTCTAGACATTTTTGACGAAGGAGATTACATAGATGTTGTTATGGAATTGTTGGGTGTTCAAGAAGAGGACATTCTCTTGAAGATGGAAAAGGACAAGCTCACCGTATTCGCTAACACCCCCAATAATGAATATCGCGAAGAAATTTTACTTCCGAGAGAAATCGATGCTGAAAATCTCACCAAAAAATATAACAATAACATACTAAAGATCAGATTGAAAAAGTTAAGGGGCCGTGGTTTAAAAACTGCAGGTCAAGATGAGCGAGAAAGACAATAAAATGATGGGAGAGCCCGGCTCAGAAATAAGTTGTCCTCTATTTTTAAGTGAGGAAGAAATTATAGAGAGGTTAACCAGCGAAATCAATGAAGCGGCGAGCGTTGAAGAGAAAGCAGCTAAAGCTCAAGATTTGATGGATGAGATTGAAGTGTTTTTATCGTGCGAGGAATACGATGACAAAAACGTGGGTTGTAAGAATTGTCGCGTTATCTCAGAGCTACGAAAGAAGGCTGCCGAGTTGGTTGTGAAGGCTCGTAAGTTGCCACATAAATAAAGCGCAATTTCAGTTGCTCATCACTCGGAGATGATTGTAGAAGAAAGAAAAAGGGGCATTTAGCAGAGGCTTGAGAACTTCTTGTTCTATTTCAAGAAAGGGAGTCTATATCTGCTTTTTATTGTTCCGTGGATGTGGAGTTGGGCCATTGTCCGGTTCCATCTCTTGAAACAGGTATTTAATTTTAAGTGAGTTAGGAAGCTGAGTATCGAGCTCCGCCTCAGTTGCGCGGAGGAATTTAGGAGGTGGCCATGGATGTTACTGAGAAGGGGCTATGCGGATGGTCTCAAGGGTGAAGAAATTCCTTTAGGAGCAAGAATCCTGGCTGTTGCTGATGTCTTTGATGCCATGACTTCGGCTTGTCCACGTCGCTCCGCTTTGGGCTTAAAAGAGGCGATTGAAGAGCTAAAAAGAAATGCTGGCAGGCAATTTGATCCTGAGATCGTTTCCACCTTTCTCCGGATTCTTGAAAAAAGCTAGCTTCAAATCGGCTTAAGAAAAAAGAATTGGAATAAGGACTTGAGTGAAAACGGGGGCGAAATGGGTGTCTGGAGAGCGAACACCTTCTAGGAAGAAAGGACTCTGGAGCCAAAAAGAGCTGAATCCTACTTTTATGAGGAGGGGTTATGAAGGTTAAGAGAACTGGTGAGAGTCTTGTTTCTAGAGCAGGTGCCTACAACTGTATAAATTGTGGAGCTATATTAGACGGATTTATTAGAGAGGACACGGGGTTGGTGGTTAGCAAATGTAATACCTGTGGGCATAAAAATAAGTTTTTACCAAATGGGGTTCGGAAGTAGAACGTGTTGGAAAGGAAATGTAAATTGAAAGAAGAAAGCAAAAAGTGTTGGGAACTCAATGCTCGTCCCAGAGAAGCATGTCGAAAATGTTCCGTTTATGTTAGCAAGGTGCACTATTGGGAAGCTCCTTCTCTTACACCGCGTCCATGCATTATGAATTATCATTTATGCGTGGAGAGAAAATGTCCAGCGTATAAGGAACATAAAGACGAAATCATGAGGGCGAGGAGGGGAACGAAAGGAGTTAATGGGTAAGGTTGAAACATTGTATAATATTCATTGAGAGCGGTCTTGTCAGCATCTCTCAACCCATCTACCAGGTAATTTGCAGATCCAGGTAGTCGATAAACCTTAAAATATGGTCTTTTACCTTCGAGCATTTTTGCCCTACGCCACTTCAAGCAATAAATCCAGCACTTTCTCATCTACCGGATTATTGGAAATATGCTCGCTTAAAAGTTCGAAGATAGCCCAGTAGCGCCCACCAATGTTTTTGACAAAAAATGCCTGCTAGTCTGGCATTTTTTATTCAAACCATGTATGACTTCAACTTTTTAATTTCACAACATATCCTTACTCAAAATTTCTTCAAAACCCATACCAATGGGTAGGTTACATTTTCTTACACATGTGTTAAAAAGGTTTTTAAGCTTGACTTTTTATATTGTATGTGTAAAATGTAAGCTGCTGGCTTACATTTGTTACATTAATTATAAAATGAGGAGTTCAATGAAGGTTTTAGGTAAAACAAGTTCAAAGCTTCTTCTTACTCTAAGCACAGAGAATAAAAGCATTTTTACAATTTCTGATGCACAGAAAATTCTTATGACAAGTTTACCGGCTACGCGTAACTTACTTGAAGATTTAGTAAAGAAGAAGTGGCTGATTCGAATTAGGCCTGGCAAATATCTTATAGTTCCGTTATCAGCTGGTGAAAAAGCTGAGTTTTCAGAGAGCTGGTATGTTATTGCTAAGCATCTTATCGAGCCTAGTCCTTACTATATCTCACATTACAGTGCGCTAGATATCCATGAGATGACTACTCATCCTGTCATGACTATTTATATTAAAACATCCATGCGAAAGCGCAAGAAGGAAATTAAGGTTTTTGGAGGAAGTTATCGATTTATTCATACTAATCCTGAAAAAATTTGGGGGATAGAAGAAGTTTGGGCAAAACCAACTGAAAAGGTGAAAGTGAGCGATCTAGAAAGAACTATTGTTGACTGTCTTTCCAATCCAAAATTTTGTGGTGGTATAAGTGAGCTTACCAAAGGAATCTGGGCTAAACGAGGAGAGATTGATTTTGAAAAGCTTTTTTCTTACATTGAGCGATTTAATAGTAAAGCAGTAGCAAAACGACTTGCGTTTTTGCTTGATTTATTTAATCTTGGCCCAAAGGAAACGAGAAAGAAATTAAAGAAAATGACAACAACATCGTTTGTTTTACTTGACCCATCTTTACCCGACAGAGGACATTATCAGAGTAAATGGCGTTTGAAAATTAACCTCGAACCGGAAGAACTGAAGGAGATTATCAAAACATAAGTCATGATTACTCAAGCCGAAATATCAAAAATAGCATATCGAGGGAGTATTAGTGATCGCACTATTGAAAAGGATTATGTAATCGGTTGGGTTCTACTGGGGTTAGCTGATTCTCATCTTAAGGACCTTTTGGCTTTTAAAGGTGGAACGGCTCTTAAAAAGATTTATTTCCCGGACTACCGCTATTCTGAAGACATTGATTTTACCTCAATGGGTAAATCTAATGTTAAAAATTTTGTTGATGGTTTCAAGGAAATTCTGTTAAATCTTGAAAAGGGAGTAGCTTTAACCTTTAATGTACCCGAGGAAAAAATCGAAAAACGAAAGGATAGTTTAACATTCTATATTGAATTTGTTGGGCCCCTCTTAGCAAAACTAGGCAAAAGAAATATAAAGGTAGACATAACATTTAAAGAAAAAATTATTTTCCCGCTTAACGAAAGACGTATCATTACAGTATATTCTGATTCTATGAGCCTTAAAAAATCTCTGAAGGTTTATTCCCTTGAGGAAATTGTCATGGAAAAGCTTTGTGCTTTGA
This sequence comes from Candidatus Oleimmundimicrobium sp., assembly GCF_030651595.1. Taxonomy (NCBI): domain Bacteria; kingdom Bacillati; phylum Actinomycetota; class Candidatus Aquicultoria; order Candidatus Subteraquimicrobiales; family Candidatus Oleimmundimicrobiaceae; genus Candidatus Oleimmundimicrobium; species Candidatus Oleimmundimicrobium sp. Next base: position 8,480 of record NZ_JAUSCH010000012.1, read on the forward strand.
TTGGTCGCACCGAGCCTCGGGATCTTTATGATCTTCATTTTCTGTTAATGATTAATGGTATTGATTTTGTAGCTGCAAAACGGGCGTTTTCAGAAAAAGCGGAAAGCAAGGGCATTGATCCAAAGCGATTAAAAAACATTTTCTCTGTAAAGGAAAGTACTATAACTAAAATGTGGGGAATGAGATTAAGTCATCAGATTAAAGACCTTCCGCAACTGAATAGGATTTCGAGAGAAACAAAACGATTATTAAAGCAGTATAAACTTATTTGAGGTTTATGAATCATAAACTTACGCCACCTCAAGCAAAAAATCTAACACTTTCTCATCTACTGGATTATTGGAAACATGTTCACTTAAAAGTTCGAAGATAGTCCAGTAGGCCCCACCATTCGACTCACTTCGTTTGCTCATGGTAAACCATCTATTATCCTTCGGGCTTCGAATGGCAAGCCATTCTTAGAAAGTGAGGAGAATGTCCTGAGCGAGGGAAATTTATTTACCGAGTCGGAGGAGCCAATTTTATTAGAATTAGTTAGTGGTTTATAGTTGATAGTTAAGGACTTTAAGTCTTGTGGGCAGGTCTTTGAGCCTGCCTTTTTGTTTATGGCTCATAATTATGTATACTAGCTTTGCGGGCGACAAGGATACGAAAGATAATTTGATGTCTAAATATGAGGGGGATTGTCGTGAAGATAGGGTTAATAGGATTTGGTAAAACAGGAAAACTTGTGGCAAATGAAATTATAAAAAATGAAAATTGTAAGCTGAAATGGGTGCTGAGGAAATCTGCTAAAAATGTTGGAGAGCATGCAAGCGGTTTGCTGGGGCACAATGACGGAGAAGGCAAGATTTATTCAATTGCCGAAATAGATTTCAATATTTTTTTCGAAGAAAACCTCGTAGATGTAATTATCGATTTTTCGTGCGCGGAAGCGGTGGATGAATATGTTTATGCTGCTGAGCTAGGAACGAGGATTGTATCCGCAGTCTCTAATTATGATGGGGACCATTTGAAGAAACTTAAAAACTTGAGTGAATGTACGGCGGTGTTGTATTCCCCGAACATCACGTTGGGGATTAATTTTTTAATGGAAGCCGCTAAAGTATTGCAACGCATAGCGCCTTATGCAGATATAGAAGTAATTGAAGAACATTACCGAGGAAAGACTGATGTTTCAGGAACCGCAGTAAAGATAGCTAAAAATCTCGGTCTTGAACAAAAAGAGCACATAAATTCGATACGAGTTGGTGGGATAATCGGGAGACATGAAATAGTTTTTGGTCTTCCAAATCAAACCATTAGATTGATTCACGAATCATTAGACAGGTCTGCCTTCGGTCAAGGCGCAATTTATGCAGCTAATTGGCTGGTCAACAAACCCAAAGGCCTATATAGTATGGAGGAGGTTTTAGCTCTAAGTTTTGCCGGAGGGGAAGATAACATTTCGAAAGCTTAATTTGCTGCTGGAGCATGTATGCAATATACTCGATGAAATTTTTATTATTTTGATTGTTTATGCTGTGATTTCTTCTTTAGCTTTAAAACTACTGTGTTATAATTATTTCATTAATTTTTGGGAGGATTATAGTGGCAAAAGAGATAATAATAACTCTTCCTGATGGTTCAAAAATGGAAGTTGAAAAAGGAATTACACTTCAAGAAATAGCAAAGAAGATTGGTTCTAATCTTGCCAAAGACGCATTGGCGGGTAAAATAAACGGGAAACCGGTTGATTTAAATACTCCTATTTTGGAAGATTCTGCAGTTGAAATAGTTACTTTTTCATCTCCTGAAGGTCCTGATATATATCGTCATAGTACTTCTCATGTTATGGCTCAAGCTGTTAGAGAGCTTTATCCCGAAGCAAAATTTGGAATAGGGCCGGCCATAGAAGACGGATTTTACTATGATTTTGATTTAAAAACTCCTTTTACTCCCGATGATTTGGCAAAGATTGAAAAACAAATGAAAAAAATAATTAAGCGTAATTTGCCATTTACCAGTGAGGAGTTGCCGAAAGAAAAGGCGATAAAGTTTTTTAAATCAATTAACCAAGATTATAAAATTGAACTTATTAATGGGATAGATGGCAATACGGTTAGAATATATCGAAATGGGGATTTCACGGATTTATGCCGGGGGCCACATTTGCCATCAACCGGTAAAATTAAGGCATTTAAGCTATTAAGTGTTGCCGGAGCTTATTGGCGTGGTGATGAAAAAAGGCCGATGCTTCAAAGAATTTACGGGACAGTTTTTAATGACTCCAAAAAACTTGAAGAATATTTGTACAAACAAAAAGAAGCCACAAGAAGAGACCATAGAAAATTGGGCAAAGAGCTTGATTTATTCAGCATACATGATGATTTTGGAGCGGGGCTCGTTCTTTGGCATCCCAAAGGAGCTTTAATAAGAAAAATTATTGAGGATTTTTGGCGTGATGAGCATTTAAAGCGTGGTTACGAGATGGTAATGACTCCTCATATTGCAAAGGTCGGTCTTTGGAAGACCAGTGGACATTGGGATTTTTACCGTGAGAACATGTATTCTCCCATGAAAATTGAAGAACAGGAATATGTAGTCAAACCGATGAATTGTCCGGCTCACATTCTTATTTATAAGTCAAAAACTCGCAGTTACAGGGAGTTGCCACTGCGCTGGGCTGAACTCGGCACGGTTTATCGCTATGAGAGGTCCGGGGTTCTGCACGGTCTTTTGAGGGTAAGGGGATTTACCCAAGACGATGCTCACATTTTTTGTCGGCCGGAACAAATTGAAGATGAAATTTTAAAGATTCTCGATATTATTCTCCATATGTTGCGAACATTTGGGTTTAATGAGTATGAAATCTATGTTTCAACCAGACCGGATAAGTATGTTGGCACTTTGGAGCATTGGGAGCAAGCTACAACCGCGTTAGAAAAGGCGCTTAATAATGCCGGATTAAATTATCAAATAGATCCAGGGGAAGGTGTTTTTTACGGGCCAAAAATAGACATAAAAATCAAGGATGCTCTGGGAAGAGCTTGGCAATGTTCTACCGTGCAAGTTGATTTTAATATTCCCGAGCGTTTCGATATAACATATATGGGCGAAGATAACAGAGAACATCGTCCCATCATGATACATCGGGCTATTTTGGGTTCGATAGAAAGATTTATGGGTTGCTTAATTGAGCATTATGTCGGAGCTTTTCCGACTTGGCTTGCGCCTGTTCAAGTGGTTGTGCTTCCCATTGCCGATCGTCATAATGATTATGCGAACAAGGTGGTTTGCAACCTTTTAAAGTCAGGTATTCGCGCGGAGGTGGATTTAAGGTCAGAATCTGTAAATAAAAAGATTCGCGATAGCCAAGTAGGAAAGGTTCCTCACATGATTATTGTTGGGGATAATGAAATTGACACTCAAACTATCTCGGTACGGGCCAGAAGTGGTGAAGATAAACGAGGGTTGTTGTTAAAGAAATTTTTAGATGATTTATTCCAAGAAATAAATAAGAGACTGTAAAGTTTGGGCTGGACATTCTAACAGTAACACGATATACTTCCAATTTGAAAATGTATAAGGAAAGAAGAAGCCATCCGCTTCTCACCTCACAGCAAGAAAATAGCTTATGGGGTTATTGTAGTTTTAACGGGGTGGCTTATGCTACCCTTATTTAATATGAAGAGGATATAAGGCAAAGAAGTGGGCAAATTTTTAGGAGGTGAATATCAATCGATAAAAAAGCTTGCATAAATGAACGGATTCGAGCCTCGGAAGTAAGATTGATTTCTGAAAAAGGGGAACAACTTGGAATAAAAACAATCAAGGAAGCCCTTACAATAGCGGATGAAAGTAGTTTGGATTTAGTTGAAGTTGCTCCACAAGCTAATCCTCCTGTATGTCGCATTATGGACTACGGGAAGTATAAATATGAGCAAGAGCAAAAAGCAAAAAAGGCTAAAAAGCATCAAACATTTACAGTTATTAAAGAAATAAAGTTCAGGCCGAAGATTGGTCAACACGATTATGAGACCAAAAAAAGACACGTTGAACGATTTTTAAATCAAGGGAACAAGGTTAAGGTTACTATGATGTTCAGGGGTCGGGAAATGACACACACCGATCTTGGTAAAAAAATACTCGAGCAATTGGCTGATGAGCTTCAAGAATTGGGGACAATGGAATTTAGGCCCAAACTGGATGGGCGGAACATGATTATGGTTCTTGCTCCAACAAGCAAACCATCTAAGTAGTTTAGGGTAGTCGTGAAGAAAGGGGTAATGAATTAAATGCCAAAAATGAAAACCCATAAGGGTACGGCAAAAAGATTTAGATTAACCGGCTCCGGGAAAATTGTTCGGCGAAGAAGCAATAAAGGTCATATTTTAGAGAAAAAGTCGCCTAAAAGAAAAAGAAAATTAGGACAAAAAACTTTGGTTGATGTTGCCGATACAAAAAGAATTAAGAAGCTTCTTGTGTCGAAGTAGAGATTTTAAGGAGGTTGCGATAGATGTCGCGAGTAAAAAGAGCTGTTCATGCTAGAAAAAAAAGAAAAAAGATATTAAAACTTGCAAAGGGATATTACGGAGCAAAAAGTCGTACTTTTAAAGCCGCTAAAGAGCAGGTTACACACTCTTTGACTTATGCGTATAGGGATAGGAAGACGAGAAAAAGGAATTTCAGAAAACTCTGGATAACCAGAATAAATGCTGCTGCCAGACAAAATGGCTTGTCGTATAATCGGTTAATGAACGGTTTAAAATTAGCAAATGTTGATATAAACCGCAAAATGCTTTCCGATATGGCTGTAAATGATCCTGAAGCTTTTTCGGCAGTTGCGTCTGTGGCTAAAGAGAAACTTGGCGCTTGATGAATTTTAGTTGTTAAATTTTATATATAGGTAAAGACGGTGAAGGAGAAAGTAAATCGTGGTTACCTTTAAAGAGAAGCAGCATCCTGGGCTGAGAGTGTTGCTAAGGTAAAACGATTGAAGTTCGCTCTTGAGTTGTGATGCCGAATGATTATAATCGGCCTCAACGCAAGCCCTATGTTACAGGGCATGAGAGCCTCGTAAAATTATTACGAGGAATTAAGGTGGTAACGCGGGTTAAATCCTCGTCCTTTTCGGGCGGGGATTTTTGTTTTTTTTGCAGTTTTTTAATATACTATTTTTTATGTTTGGAGGGATAAGGTTTGCCTGTATTAAATGAGTTGGAAAAAATTAAGAAAGAAGGAAAAGACAAGATTTTTATTGCCTCCTCTCTTGAGGAACTTGAATCCTTAAGAGTTTCTTTTTTGGGAAAAAAGGGCAAAATAACAGTTATATTAAAGTCTCTTGGGAACTTATCTTCTAAGGAAAAACCGGTTGTTGGAAAGAAAACTAACGAAGTGCGCCAATTTATAGAAGGTGAGTTAATTAAGAGAAAAAAGAAGTTGGAAAGTAAAGTTTTGGAGCGAAAATTAGAAGAAGAAGTTATAGATATCACTCTTCCAGGTAGATGTTTTCCTGTGGGAAAAAGACATTTAATTACGCAAATAATCGATGAGATAACCGATATCTTTATTGGATTAGGATACAAAGTAGCAGAGGGTCCTGAGGTTGAAACGGAATACTATAATTTCGATGCGTTAAATACACCAGCTGACCATCCCGCAAGATCTTTAATGGATACTTTATATACTCAAAAAGATGGGGTTCTTTTACGTACACACACTTCGCCTGTTCAGGTTAGGGTGATGGAGAAAACACTCCCGCCTGTTTACATAATTGCTCCCGGCAAAGCTTACCGAAGAGATGTACCTGATCCAAGCCATTCTCCAATGTTCCACCAGGTTGAGGGTCTTGCAGTTGATAAAAAAATTACTTTTGGCGACCTAAAAGGCACCTTAGAGGTTTTTGCCAAAAAAATGTTTGGGACAGACAGAGATGTGCGGCTTAGGCCCCACTTTTTTCCTTTTACTGAGCCGAGTGTTGAGGTTGATGTCTCTTGCATGATGTGTGGTGGAAAAGGATGCAGGGTCTGTTCGGGTGTTGGATGGCTTGAGATACTTGGTGCGGGTATGGTCGATCCGAATGTATTAAGCGAAGTTGGTTATGACCCTGAGGAAGTATCCGGTTTTGCTTTTGGCATGGGAGTAGAACGTATTGCCATGCTTAAATACGGAGTAAACGATATTCGTCTGTTTTATGAAAATGATTTAAGATTTTTAGAACAGTTCTAAGTAGCAGATGCCTGCCCGCCTCTGGCGGGGCTTATGGCTGATAGCTGATGGTAAGGGCTGATAGAAAGTTGAGAGGATAAATGGGTAAGGGGTAGAGGGTAACGGGTAAAAAGAATTGGAAATTGGAAATTGAAGATTGAAGATTGGAAATTTTAAAGTTTTAAAACCAAAAGGAAAATAATTTTGCAATTTAATATTTACAATTTCCATTTTACAATTAGCTGCGAAGAGGAGGGTTTAAATGAGGGTTTCACTAAACTGGCTTAAAGATTACGTTGATTTTGACATATCAATTGAAGAGCTTATTGAAAAGCTTAATTTAAGCGGCACGGCCGTTGAATCTGTTCAGTATTTGGGGAAGGGCCTGGAGAATATTGTAGTGGGGCAGATAAAGAAAATTGAGTCGCATCCAAATGCCGACAAGCTGGTTGTGTGTCAGGTTGACGTGGGTGCTGAGGCAGAGCTTACAATTGTCTGCGGCGCTAAAAATATGAAAGAAGGCGATAAGGTACCAGTTGCTTTGGTTGGTGCTGTTTTGCCTAATGGAATGGAGATAAAAAAAGCAAAACTTAGGAGTGTTGAGTCTTACGGCATGATGTGTTCAGCTATAGAATTAAATATAGGCGATGATGCAAGCGGGCTTATGATTTTAGATCCGAAGCTTAAAATTGGAGAAGAACTTAGTAAAACGTTAAACCTCAAAGATGTTATTTTGGAGTTGGAAATAACCCCCAATCGACCTGATTGTCTTGGGACGATTGGCATTGCCAGAGAAGTTACGGCAATTACGGACGGAAAACTCAAAAAACCGGTAATTGAAATTGAAGAATCTGAAAAATTAGCAAACGATTTTGCCGGTGTTGAAATAGTGGACCCTGAGCTTTGTCCTCGATATGTGGCTCGGATTATAAAGGATGTAAAGATTGGCCCCTCTCCTCGGTGGTTTCAACAACGTCTTAAAGCTGTGGGTTTAAGACCAATAAACAACATTGTTGATATTACGAATTATGTAATGTGGGAAACAAGTCAGCCGTTGCATGCCTTTGATTATGAGAAAATAAAGAACGGAAAAATAATTGTCAGGCGTGCTAAAAATAATGAAACCATCTTAACTTTGGATGATGTGGAGAGGCGGCTTGATGATTCCATGCTTGTTATAGCCGACTCATCGGGGCCTATTGCGTTGGCAGGTGTGATGGGGGGAGTGAAGTCGGAGGTATCCGAAAGCACAACCACAATTTTGCTTGAATCAGCTTATTTTAAACCCACAAATATAATGCGAACCTCAAGGGGCTTAGGTTTAATCTCTGAGTCTTCTCTCAGATTTGAAAGGGGAACAGATCCCGGCGGTACGGTTTTTGCTGCTGATAGAGCTGCTCAACTCATGGCAGAGTTTGCAAATGGCAAAGTGTTAAAAGGAATAATCGATGTTTATCCAAAAAAGATAATGCCTAAAACTTTAAAGTTGCGTGTAAATTGCGTCAATGAAATTTTAGGCACGGATTTACCGGCGGGCGAGATGGATAAAATTTTGGAAAGTTTGGAGATTGAGGTTTCAAAGGCGGAGCAAGACAACCAGCTAAATGTGCTTATTCCAACATTTAGGCCCGATTTGGAACGTGAAATAGACTTAATCGAGGAAATTGGCCGTATTTACGGATATAATCGCATTCAATCCACTTTGCCCGAGAGCAGTGGAAAACAAGGGGGCTTGAGTCTTTCTCAAAAAATAGAAAAGCGCATTAAAAATTCCCTTACCTCTTCCGGTTTTTGGGAAACCATCAATTATAGTTTTGTTACCCCAAATTTTTACGAGAAGATAAGATTGGATAAGAAAGACCCACTTGCTAAATGTGTATTGCTTAAAAACCCCTTAAGTGAAGAGCAGTCGGTATTGCGAACAACTCTTATTCCCGGTTTGCTGGATGTTGCTAAGAGGAACGTGAACCGCGATATCTACAACGCGCAAGTTTTTGAAATGGGAAGAGTGTTTCGGCCTGTCTCAGGCAAGGAACTTCCCGATGAGCCGCTTATGGTGGCCGGTGCGGCCACCGGTTCTTGGAGTGAGGGACAATGGTTTGGCAAAGAACCGTTAATAGACTTCTTTGATGTCAAAGGAGCAATTGAAAACTTGTTGGCTGATTTAGGTATCAAGGATTGGTTTTTGCGAAAAGCATTGCATTCGACTTTTCATCCCGGAAAATGCGCCGAACTGCTTATTGATGGCGACGTGGCTGGAATTTTGGGTGAAGTTCATCCTGAAGTCAATGCTGCTTATGAATTTCCAAATAAAGTTGTAGTTTTTGAACTGTTTGTAAGTAAGCTGGTATCTCATGCTAAGTTATTAACTCGTTTTGAGGAGATTCCCCGTTATCCCGGCATTTCTTTAGACGTTTCCTTAATTGTTGATGAAAAAGTACTCAATGAGCAAATTGTAAAAGTTATTCGCGCGGCCGGGGACAAATTGTTAAAAGAAGTTAGATTATTTGATTTATATACCGGGAAAAATATACCCACGGGCAAGAAGAGTTTAGCTTATTCGCTAACTTACCAAGCGAGCGATAGAACTTTAACCGACGAGGAAGTAATGAAGGTTCAAAAACGGGTTATTGCCGGTCTTGAGAAGAAACTGGGAGCCGAGATTCGGGTTTCATAAAGTGGATTAAGGAGAATAAATTCGCATAATATGTAAATCGATGTATCTTTTGCGAAAACAATTCGCATAAAAACGAGATAGCCAAAATTTTCCGCCTTCGCCGGAAAATTTTGGCTATCAACGGATGAACGGCTGAAGCCCAAATGCCCCTGACGGGGCACTTTGCTCATCCGCCAGACGATATGAGAAATCTTATAATAAAAATCCTTTTATAAAAATTTACTCCACCTTAGGCATCTCCTGACTCAAATATTTTTGAGCCTGAAATGTCTCTCCATAAAACACACTCTCTTCTCCAAA
>NZ_JAUSCH010000013.1 GCF_030651595.1 Candidatus Oleimmundimicrobium sp.
CGCATGGACAAGGTGCTGGAAGTCCGGCCCGAGGACATGGTGGCCGTGGTCCAGCCCGGCCTCACCCGCGAGGCGCTGAACACCGAATTGCGCGCAACGGGGCTGTTCTTTCCGGTCGATCCGGGGGCGAATGCCTCGCTCGGCGGCATGGCCTCGACCCGCGCCTCGGGCACCACGGCGGTGCGTTACGGGACGATGCGCGCCAATGTGCTGGGTCTGGAAGTGGTGCTGGCCGACGGGCGCATCATCCGCACCGGCACGCGCGCGCCCAAATCCTCGACCGGCTACGACCTGACCGGGCTGATGGTGGGGGCCGAGGGCACGCTGGGGCTGATCACCGAACTGACGCTGAAGCTGCATGGCCAGCCCGAGGCGGTCAGCACCGCGGTTTGCGCCTTTGGCGACATGGCAGGCGCGGTGGATGCGGTGATCGCCACCATCCAGTCCGGTATCCCGATGGCGCGGATCGAATTCGTCGACCAGGCCTCGGCTTCGGCCTTCAACGCGCAATCGCAGGCCGGCTGGCCCGATGCGCCGCATCTGATGGTCGAATTCCACGGATCGGCGGCAGGGGTGACCGAGCAGGCCGCGCGCTTTGGCGAGATCGCCGCTGACTTCGGCGCCTCCGGCTTTCGCTGGGCCAGCAAGGCCGAGGAGCGCACCGCGCTCTGGGCAATGCGCCACAATGCCTACCGGGCGATGATGGCCGCCAACCCGGGGTGCGCGCCGATCACCACCGATATCTGCGTGCCGATCTCGCGCCTGGCCGAGGCGGTCGAGGAAACCGCCGCCGAAATCGCCGCCAGCGGCATTCCGGGGCCGATCGTCGGCCATGTGGGCGACGGCAATTTCCACGCGCTGCTCTTGCCGCGCGCCGGCAATGCGGATGAATGGAACCGCGCGCAGACCCTGGCCGCGAACATGGCCGAACGCGCGCTCAGACTGGGCGGAACGGTGAGCGGCGAACACGGGATCGGCATGGGCAAGACCAAATACATGCGGGCCGAACACGGCCAGGCCTGGGACGTGATGGGCGCGATCAAGGCCGCGCTTGACCCCGATGGACTTATGAACCCCGGCAAGCTGCTGCCCGGAAACTGAGGCTTGCTGACAGGGGCTTGCTGACAGGGGCGCGGG
>NZ_JAUSCH010000014.1 GCF_030651595.1 Candidatus Oleimmundimicrobium sp.
ACCAGATGGGCTACTACCATGGGCAAAGCGAACATATCGTTTCCCGACGGCGTCTTGGAGGAAATCGACCGCCGTGCCGAGGCGGCTGGCACGACGCGCAGCGGGTTCGTGCAGGAGGCCGCCGCACACTACATCGCCGAGCTGGACCGCGCCACAGAACAAGACGAGCGTCAGGTACGCATCGAGCGCGCGATTGCGGGCATGCGTGAGATCGGCAGCCGGATACCGCCCGGGCCCGACGGCACCGCACTGATCCGCCAGATGCGCGATGCGCCGCCGAGGTGGCTCGAGTCGAGCACGGACCGCGACGATGAGTGAGCCGCTGCGAGTCTCAACCGGACGACCGGTGGTCATCGACTCCTCGGTCGCGTTCAAGTGGTTCGACGCCTCGGAGCCGGGCGCCGAGGTCGCTGAATCGCTCCTGCGCGAGCATCAACGCGACGACGTGGCGCGCCTGGCGCCATCGCTGCTGCTTGCCGAGGTAGTGAACGCGCTGGTCTCGCGTCGCACGCCAGTCGCGGACGTCGAGCGGGCCATCGGCTTTCTCGCGGACGTCGACGTACTAATCGCCCCGGTCGACGCAGCGCTGCTCACGAGCGCCGCGCAGATCGCGAGCGCAGAGGGCATCGCTCTCTACGACGCCACCTTCATCGCGCTCGCCGTCATCCTCGACGCCGAGCTCGTCACGGCCGACCGCCGGCAAGCCGCCACAAGCGCGTGCCGGGTGAGGCTCATCGGGTAGGAGGCAATCTCGGCTCGCTTACATCACATGCAAATGTATCTTTACCACATCGGTAAATCGTTGTATCATTACCAGTAAGGTAAACCAGCGTTATATGGAGCCCGCGAATGGCAGCTGACATCAGATACTCGGCGCATCTCGACGTTCCCGTTTCGCCGGGCGAAACCATCCGCGAACTCCTCGATGAGCGCGGCATCACGCAGATCGACTTCGCGGTCCGCCTCGGTAAGAGCGAGAAGTTCGTGAGCCAGCTCATCAACGGGAAAGCGTCTCTGACCCACGAGACCGCTATCGAGCTTGAGCGCGTACTCGGTGTTCCCTCATCGTTCTGGAATGCGGCGGAGGCACAGTATCGCGACGTGCTCGCCCGGCGCGCACAGGACGGGGAACTAGAAGCACAGTCCGAGTGGGCCGGATCGTTCCCGCGCAAGGAAATGGCAGCGAACGGCTGGATTGCTCGCGAGGCCGGGCCCGGGGAGCTGCTTGGCTACTTTGGCGTGTCGTCGGTGGATGCATACACGCAGTACTGGGGAGCACCACGACGCCTCGCCGCGCGCATGAGCACCGCGTACACCGCAAGCACTCCTGCGATTGCCGCATGGCTGCGCGCCGGTGAGATTGCCGCCGAGAGCATTCAAACGGAACCGTACAGTGAGGCGGAGCTCCGACACGCGGTTCAGAGCCTGCGACCTGCTACCCGTGAGCCAGTCGGGCAGTGGCAGCAGCTCATCCGCGAGCGATGTGCCGCAGCGGGGGTCGCCGTCGTGTTCGTGCCGGATCTGCCCAAGACTCGCTGCCACGCCGCAAGCTGGTGGGCGTCGCGCAGCCGGGCAGTGATCATACTCGGCCTGCGGTACAAGACTGACGATCAGGTCTGGTTCAGCTTCTTCCATGAGGTCGGCCACCTACTGCTCGACGACCGGCGACACGCAAGCCTGTGCGACCCGGATCGCGATCCAGCATCTGAGGCACGCGCGGATGCGTTCGCCGCCGATACGCTCATTCCGCCGGACGCATACACAGCGTTCCGGGCGAGCGGTCAACCCACGAAGGCATCTGTGGCCGCTTTCGCTCAGTCTCTCGGCATCGCGCCTGGCATTGTCGTCGGCAGGCTACAGAAGGACGGCCTCGTGCCCTACAAACAAATGAACGACCTCAAAGTGCACCTCGACTGGACGACGTCAGGCCCTGACTACGAGACCGAGGTCTACACCCCGCAGCGGATGGCCGAGCTCATGATAAACAACGCAGTTACGGCCGCAGAGTACGACGCGGCGCTCGCCGATGCTCGCGCAAGTGGTGTCGACCCGGACGCATTCCCCCACCAGCCACGTCCGGAGGTGTAGCAGACT
>NZ_JAUSCH010000015.1 GCF_030651595.1 Candidatus Oleimmundimicrobium sp.
CTTTTCTTTGTGCTCATAAACTCTCTTTATTAAATCACTTGTAACTCCCGTATAAAGAACCTTGTTTCTTTTGTTGGTCATTATGTAAACATAGGCTTTCTTACTCATGAAAGTAATTATAACCCAGAGATTGCCGCGCCGTGCCTACCGGCAGGCAGGTCGTCTACGGCTCCTCCCGCCAGAGGCGGGCAGGCGCAATGAAGAGTGGGTTTCAGAATCAAGAACCCGATTAATCGTTTCTTACCAAATGCCGGTTTGCGTACAAGTTGCATTATCAACAACAAGATTACCGGCAGCATCGGTTATAGTATTTATACCCGATGTAAAGGTAAATTCACCGCTAAACGGTGTGTCACTTGCGCCGAGAGTGATGGTTAATGTTATCGTAACAATCTTGTGGGTAGCATCAATAGTTGCCGCGTATGAGCCCGTATTGCTACCCACAGTGGCAAATGTGCCAAGAGTGCTAAACACTCCGTCTGAGATGCCACCGGCAAGAACCGTACTCGGGTCAATGGTCTCATTGAAGGTGATGGTCATCTTATCATCGTTAGCTAATGTGCCATTGCCATCTGCTAAAGCTATGCCCGTTGGATATGGCTTTGTCGTATCAAGAGTATAGCTAAAGCCGGCTGACAAGGGGCTCTCATTGCCGTATTTATCGACAATCTTAACCTTCAGAGCATAAGTCCCATCCGTGCTGAGAGCGGTAGCAAAGGAAGTTATGGTAGTGCTTGCCGCATCCACCACAGTAGCTATGGTCGCAAGCTTAACAAGGTCAGCGCCGGTCGCGTCGTAAAGCGTCATGATTCCGGCAGCTTTAACCGCGTCATGCAAGACTTTAACGTCAGGCGCGGTATCCGATGACGGGCCGGCCGGTGAATTAGTTGTCGCGCCGATTCCTCCGTTAACCGAATAAATGCCGGGCGCAGCTATCGGTGTTCCCCAGTTTTCGCCGGAAACCCTGATGGCAATCAACCTCTCTACAGAATTGATGATTGCTCCTGTTCCGCCGAGAACATAAACGTTGCCCGTACTCACGTCAGTACTTTTCGGGAAAATCGTCTTTAGATAACTCTCGGTAGTCGCGTTAAAGTCTGACGTATTGGTAAGCAAAAGCGGTCTTCCCAAAATAGCTCCCGCCAAAGCGTCCGCGAAGTCATCGCCTCTTGCCACAGACCACGTGGAAGCAATGTTAGCAGCAGCGCGATTCCACAGGTCAGCATGCTTGGCCACCTCAACCGCCGTAGCATACCTGTCGGCTCCGGAAACGCGCTTAATGGTGCCGCTCGTAAGTCCGGCAAGCTCGCTAACGACCGTGTCTGAAACAACGCCGGTTCCGCCAACAATGATAAGTTTCACATCCCTGCCCTCATCGGAAAGAATTAAATCCTTTGTAGCAGTAGGAATAGAATCTTTAGTCACCAACAGAACAGGAAAATCATATTTTGCGCCGGCCGCGGCTGCCGCTAAAGCATCCGGGAAGTTCTCCCCGGTGGCAATCAGATAAGTAGTAGGAGCGGCATGGGCCGCTTTGGCAATCTCTACAGCCGTTTCATACCTGTCGGCTCCGGAAATCCTTGTTACCGTGTAATCGCTATCGAGAGCTTTAACTTCACTCTCCACATCAGCAGAGATAGCTCCCGTGCCTCCAAGGATATAAACCGTTTTTGGAGCATAATTTAAACACCTGTTTATCTCATCTTTGGTGGCAGCGTCGAGTGAAATTGAGGAAGTCAATAAAATCGGCGCGCTCTTGGCGTCGGCGAGAACACCTCCAGCCAAGGCATCCGGAAACGCGTCTTTGCGGGCAAGAACTACCGCTGATGCTCCGCCAATGGTTGGATGCTGTTTTTTAGAAACCGCGACAGCCGTCTCAACTCTGGTCGCGCCGGAAAGCCGGGTTGTGTATGACGCGTAATCGGCATAAGCCGGCGCTATCATAACAATCATCGGCAATAACATGGCAATCGTAAGTATAATGGCTATTTTTTTTCTCATATTTACACCTCCTTTTAAATGGGATAAATTTTCAAGATTATTTTTAATCAATATCATTTCCCTCCCTTCTTAAAGAGTTTATTTCTCTTCTATATACTAAAGTCCTTTAAAAACTGTAAATTTTAAATTGCCGTGCCTGCCGGTAGGCAGTCAATGACACCCTATTCGTCATCACGAGCCCGAAGGGCGTGGTGATGATCTTGAGATTGCCGCGCTTCGCTCGCAATGACGGAGATGGTTATTCCCACTTCCTCGCAATGACAGAATAATAACCTTACGTTCCTCCCGCCAAAGGCGGGCAGGCGCAATGACACCTTTACCGTCACTGCGAACGACCAAAGGGAGTGTGGCAGTCTAGATTGCCGCGCTTCGCTCGCCGTGCCTGTTCGGCAGACAGGGCTTCGCCTCGTCGTTAGACCTGTACCAGGCAATGACAGGGAAGAAGATTAAATGCCCAGGGCGTTTGCAATCTCATTGTCAACCGCGCTTGAAACGGCACCGGAGCCGCCAATAATATAAGGCCCGCTTATGAACGCACTTTTTGCCTCAAGATAGCTCTTTATCCCCAAAGGAAGTTCGCCCGGTTTAACCAGAAGAAGCGGAGCTGAATTCTTCGCCGCAAGAGGCGCCGCCGAAAGGGCATCCGGGAAGAGGTCTCCTCTGGTTATATAAACATTTACCGGCGCCGAGAAATATTGATTGGCAATCTTGTAAGCTGTGTCGTATCTATCCGTGCCCCCTATCCTCGTTACGGTTATACCCATTGCAATGAGCGCGTCTTGCACAGTTTGAGAAACCGCGCCGGTTCCCCCTACTATTACCACGCTTTTTATTCCCAAGCTTGAAAGCACATTATCGGTTTCATTTGGAAGGGAATCTTTTAAAGTTAGAAGTATGGGTTTTTGGTTTTCGGCAGAATAGCTCGATATAGCCAACGCATCAGCGAAATTCTCACCAGTTGCAATTATCGCTGTCTGGCTGGGAGAACCAACCTTAAGAGCAATTTTTGCCGCCGTATCATACCTATCTTCACCCGATATTCTTGTAACGCTCAAGCCAAGTTGGGATAATTTTTGCTCAACGGTTGAAGATATCGCGCCCGTGCCTCCCAAAATTATAGCCCTGGTCGCACCCAGTCTTTTTATTTCAGCTTCAGTCTCAGCGGTAAGCGTGGCGCTTTCGGTAAGCAGTATGGGACATGAATTCTTGTAAGCTAAAGCCGCCCCTGCCAGCGCGTCGGGAAAGAGATCTCCTCTCGCGATAACTACCGCATTAGATGTCTCCCAGCCCTTGGTGGATATCGCGCATGACGTCGAGTAACGGTTTAAGCCGGCGAGACGCGGAATGCGAGAGATGGTAAACCAGGTACTTCTTAGCCCGAGCACGCTTTGGAATTTGCTGCCAGAAACCTCAACTTCACCATCAGTACCGACAATCTTCACATAGCCCACCCTTCTTGGGCCCCGCAATGAGGTTATCTCAAGCCCGATTAAAGTACCGGGAACTTTTGTAGCATCATTCGCATTCAATTTTGCTTGAATCTCGGAAACCGTATATGTCACGCTCCAATTGCGATACTTTGAAGCTGTGCAATAAGGACAAGTGGCAGCCTTGCAATAATCCCGGGGGGTGGACCATACATTTTCAGAATTTTCCGTTGAGCCACCGCAGGTAGAATGATAGTAAGCGGTAATTGGCCCATCACTATTCATAATTAATTTTCCGGCTGTGGCATCAACCGCCGCGTTTGTACTTTCTCTCTCGTGATCGTACCCTAGATAAACTTGACAGTGGGTGGTAGCGCACAAATCATAATTGTCATGTTTGCCGATATTTTTAAACGCGTAATTTCTTGCCGCGCAGGCCTGAGCTTTAAGCGCCTCCGGATGCCAGCTCGAGGGCATCTCTGAGGGAACTACTCCGTAAAGATATTTATCAAATGAAAGCTCGTTTATGGCAGCAAGGCCATCGGTGAGCGATTGAACTATCATGCTTCCGCGAAAGCGGTTGTAGGTCGTCTTCTGTGGTAATTTAATGAGGCCGGAGGCCGGAACAAATTTTATCGGATAAGCATACGTTCCAAGCGGTGTTTCATCCGGTTTTATGACTTGATATTGTGTGCCGGAGAGACGAACCTTCCAAACCTGCTCGGCAGAACCCGTGGCAATAATATCAGAACCAGCATAGATGTTAAAATTTCCAGTGCCAGTAACAGAAATTTCGCTCTGTTTAGTTAATAATCCGATTTTGATAGTGGCAGGGACGCTTCCCGCCTCCAGCGTCGTTCCTTGATAATAGTGCGCGAGAATCCGGTCATAGGTAAAGCCAGCTTCGGCCATTCCTTTGGCCCCATACTGACACATGCCAACGGCATGTCCCCAACCATGTCCCTCAATTACAATGGTATCTGTGGGGCTCAGGGCAAAAGCTAAGGGGGAGCCAATAAAAAACAAACTTCCAAGCAATGTAAGTGCTGTAACGAATGCTGCCAATTTCTTAAACACGTTTATCACTCTCCAGGTCGCTTTACTCCATTGTAAATTTTAAATTGTAAAATGTAAATTAAAGAACCGAGATTGCCACGCCCTTATCAGGGCTCGCAATGACGATTGGGTTCGAGATTGCTTCGGCTTCGCCTCGCCGTGCCTACTGGCAGGCAATGACAAGTGGGTTTGAGATTGCTTCACTCCGTTCGCAATGACGATTGGGTTTGAGATTGCCGCGCTTCGCTCGCAATGACGGAGATGGTTATTCCCACTTCCTCGCAATGACAGAATAATAACCTTACGCTCCTCCCGCCTGCCTACGTCTATGATGCCGTCAGGCATTGGCGGGCAGGCCCGCCAGAGGCGGACAAGCACAATGACGATTAAGTTCGAGATTGCTTCGCCGTGCCTGTTCGGCAGACAGGGCTTCGCCTCGCAATGACGGAACAATGCTTCTCGCAATGACGAGAAATATATATCTTTTAATAAAGTAAACGACAAAATGAGTTTTTGGTTACGATTTTTTCTAAAGAAATTATCGACAATTATCTGAAACTGCTTTAATACGCGCCGTCTTGACGCATAACCTTCACAACGGTTTTAAACAATATCTTTGCATCCATCCAAAGTGAACGGTTCTTAACGTACTCAAGGTCGAGAGCCATAAGTTTTTCAAATGTAATATCTGTTCGGCCCTCTATTTGAGCTAAACCCGTAAGACCAGGTTTAACATATAATCTTTTCAACTGCACTCCGTTACAATGCTCCATCTCACAAGGAACCAAAGGCCTCGGTCCAACAAAACTCATTTGGCCCCATAAAATATTTAAAAGCTGCGGTATCTCATCAATGCTGGTCTTTCTGATTAATTGACCAAAGTGGAAAACTCTGGGGTCTTTTTTAAGTTTAACGAAAGGTTCAGCGCGATTTTTATACTCGGTAAGATTAGTCAATACATCTTCAGCATCAACATACATTGTCCTAAATTTAATAACATCTATTAATTTTCCATCCATACCGGCCCTTTTTTGTCTGAAAAACACGGGACCCGGTGAAGACAACTTTATTCCCAAGCTAACTAAAAGCATTACGGGAGAGAGCAACATTAGCCCAACAGCACTTCCTAATATATCAACAAAACGCTCCGTAACCAGATATAAATTTACAACCCAACTCCGCTCAAGACAAACCGCTAAAGTATCCAATTAAACCTCCGTATAAATATCTTCCGCACTATAACCATGCACCTTTTAGTTTACTCCTTAAACACATAATAAACCCAATGGCCGGTTTTTTAAACCCTTCATTCTATATCGACAAAAACTCCGTCATTCTCAAGAGATTTCTGAGCTGCCGCCAAAACCTCAACAACCCTTAGCCCATTTTCACCATCGGTCTTAGGTTTGTTGCCGGTTTTTATACACTCAACAAAATGCGTGCATTGATTTTTAAGCGGCTCGCTCAACTGCAATTGAGGTATGTGAATATCCCCATATTTATAAGCAAGCTGAAAACTTCCAAAATCCTCAAACTCCCTTTCGGTTTTAGGATTATAGGTAACTCCTCTATCATAAATTCTTATCTTATCAACATTTTCCGTATCATCAAAAACAGCCATTTTCTTATCACCGATTACGGTTGTCCTACGCAATTTGCATGGATCTAACCAGCTAACGTGAATACTTGCAAGAATATTACTCTCAAATTCCATCAAGAGAAAAACAACATCCTCGGTGCTTTCAACAATGTAAGATTCCCCTTTGGCGCTGACCCTCTTTGGCTCTTGCCCAATTAAATAATTAACTATAGATATATCGTGGGGAGCTAAATCCCACATAACATTTACATCTTCTCTTATTCTTCCCAGGTTTGTGCGGTTAAGATACATGTAATAGATGTTTCCGAGCTCTCGGGAATCAATAATTTCTTTGAGCCTAACAACAGCGGGGTTAAACTCCATAATATGGCCAACCATAAGAATTTTATCTTGCTTCTTTGCAAGTTCAATAAGAGTTTTTGATTCTTTGGAAGTTAAAGTTAGCGGTTTTTCCACCAGAACATGTTTCCCTGAATTTAAGCACTTTTTAGCCAAATCAAAGTGAGTTTTAGCAGGTGTTGCTATAATAATGGCGTCAATTTCGTCATCGGCAATTAAGTCTTCGGGATTACAGTACGTTTTAATGGTGGGCAGAACCCTCTTTGAATGTTTTAGATTTTTTTCAACAAAATCGCAACAAGCATACATTTTAACATCATCAAGGTGCTCGAAGTTTCGTATGTAATTTCTGCCCCAGGTTCCACAACCAATTAAACCAATTTTTATCATTTTTCACCTTCAAATATTAAAAGGAATTATAACACAATCAAAAACTATTTAAAGCAAAAACCAAGATTGCCGCGTCGCCTACAGCTCCTCGCGATAACAGGAAGAGTTAATGCGACTCTCTGCCTGCCTGAAGACAGTCAACGGCGGGCAAGCCCTCCAGAGGCGGGCAAGCGCAATGACGAGTGTGTTTGAGATTACTTCGTCACTTGAACCCCCTATTGTAATAAAACCGAGCAAATTTGCCTTGCTATGTCATCAGAAATCGGACCGTTACCACCAAGTAAAAATACATCTTGAAGATTGGAGGCATAAAGACTAATATAGCTTGAGATATCGGGGGGCAAACTATCCTTTTCAACCAAAACAATCGGGGCATCTTTCTTTGCCGCCAAACAAGCGCCACTTAAAGCATCCGGAAAATCCGCTCCCGTGGCAACATAAGCACAAGTCGGAGCGGAAAAATACTTCTTAGCAATTAAAGCAGATGTCTTAAACCTGTTTGCCCCGCTGATCCTTTCGGGATCATATTTGTTTTTTATAAGCCAATCCTCAATATCCGGGGAAACCGCGCTTGTTCCGCCCACGATAATTGTCTTGGTTATTCTAAGTGATGAAAGCATCGACTCAACATCCGTTGTAACTCCGTCTTTAGGAACGAGCAAAATCGGAATCTGATTTTTGGCGGCATAACTCGATATTGAGAGAGCATCGGGAAAATTAAGACCGCTCGTAATTATTGCCGTCTGGCTGGACGAGCCGACTTCTTCTGCAATTTTAGAGGCAGTTTCATATCTATTGTTTCCGGCAATTCTATCAACGGTAGCGACTATCCTTTCCAACTCAGATTTAACCGTCTCCGATATCGCGCCCTTGCCTCCCAATATTATAACCTTGGTAGCTCCCAATCTTCCTATTTCAGCTTTAGTTTTAGGATTTAAAAAGGTTGAATTAGTCAGAAGTATGGGAGCATCATTTTTATAAGCCAGAGGCGCCCCGGCCAAAGCATCGGGAAAATCGTCCCCTCTTGCTAAAATAACAGTTGATGCCAAATTCCAGCCCTCTTTCGATACACAAACCGCCGTCTCGTATCTATCATTGCCGGCGATGCGCGGAAGAGCCGTTAAAAAATACTTATCTATGCCATTGAATATTCCCTGAGCCATTTTTTGCCTAAAAGTTGGAGAAAGAAGAAGCCTTGCCTCGTCGGGATTGGAAACAAAAGCGCCCTCCACTAAAACAGCCGGCATGTTGGTGCCGTTTAAAACCCTTAATTTGTACGTTGATTCAACCCTGCGGTAACGGGTGGAAATTTGTTTTATCAACTCATCCTGAATACAGTTCGCCAGAAGTTCGCCGAGAAGACTCCCCGGATAATAAAAAGTTTCGGTCCCTCCAACAGTTGGTATTTTAAAAGCGTTATTGTGAACGGAAACAAAGATGGCGGCTCTCGCATTGTTCGCAATATTACACCTATCGCCCAGAGTTAGAGAAACATCTTTTTCGCGTGTCATAAGAGTTCCATATCCCGCATTTTTCATTAAATTCCTTAATTTAAGAGATATGTCGAGATTGGCATCGCTCTCCCAGAGCTTAAGATTTCCCGTCGTTGAATTTATTCTATTTGGCAAACTTGTAAATTGATTTATTCGGCCATTTAAAAAACCGGCAGCAACAGCCGTGTTTATGGTTCCGTTGCTGATAAACGTTATTTCGCCGGTTGAGGGATTTATGGCAAAATCGGGACTCCTCGCTCCGGGATCTTTACCTCCATGACCGGGATCTATACAAACTAACGGAACAGCAAAAGCAGTAGCGCACAAAACAAATAAAATCGTTGCTGCTGTTATTACTGTTAGTGCCGGTTTATATAGCTTCAACCTAAACCCTCCTGCCTTATCTTTTATTTAGTTCTACTTTATTAAATCGGCATTCCGGGAAAAATCTTGAATTTTAAAATCAAAATTACTTCCCTCGATTTCAAGAGGTTCGCCATTAACTAAAAACTTTACTCTCTTAATAGTTGGAAACTCTGTTAACGTATTTACAATCGAGTAAATGGTCATAATCTCTGCAGCACTTCCCAGTTGATAATTGGCTTTAAATTTCTCGCTGAAATCAACATACGCCATTTCTTCCTCGATTTTTATGCCGTTAAGTTTAGTTCCTTCGGGAATTGTCGAAACATGCCCGGCTTCTTCAGGCCCTTTAATTAGTTCTTCAATTGCTGCTTGAGCGGGGGTTTCTGTTTTAGGAACTTCTTTTGTCTCAGGTAAAAGATACATTGCTTGTTCGTCTGAAAAATAGACAGTCAAAGTGGTGGTTTCTTCATCTGTTTCAAATTCAGCCCCGGATTCATCCAAACCAGTTTCTTCAACAGAAATGACCTCATTTTCCCCGTTTGTTTTAGGTTCTTCTTTATCGCAACCTGTCACAAAAAAACATACGGCTGTTATAACAACAAGAATTACAAGAAATTTAAAGCGATTCATTTTACCTCCTATGTAATTTAACTTAAAAAAAGCAAAACCCACCGTTCTTGGGCGGGATTTTATTTAAAGTTTTTACTGAAATAAAAATATTATCTTTATTATATATTAATCGGCAAAATTATCAAATTGCTTTAGCACTATATTTATTACATCTTAATTCATTACCGAAACGAACAACAACCGCCATGAAAAACCAAAAGAAAAGCATCGTTGTATGAACTTCAAAAATATTCGCGGCCAATGCCTCAATTAAAACCGCAACAAATCCAACCATGAAGCCAGCCGTTAATCCCTTTAAAAAACGAGGTGTTTCATCATTTAAAACAATGCGACGCGCCTCATGAAAAAACCTACCCAACATAAATAAGAACACGATCAACCCCAAGGTACCCACTTCACCCCAGAGCTGCATCCAAAAGGTATCTATCTGAGCCATGCTCATAGGTATAGCATATTTCTTGTAAACAGGTGTTTTGAAAATTGCGGCTACTGAGCCGCCGTATCTTCCCGGCCCAACCCCAAACAGAAAGTTATCTTTCACAACCTTCATCGTGTTTACATAATAAAAAACCCTTCCCCCACCATGGAAAATCGCCGTAGGAGGACCGTAACTAGACATCAAATACTTTAAAGAAAATCCTTCCAAAAGACGTCCGGCAATCTGTTGGGGAAAAGCAACGCTTGCCACGAGAAACAATACAAATAAAATAATCAAAACGCGTTTATCGATTAGCACACCAACAACCGCGATTCCCACCAAAAGACCCACCCAAGATTCCCGAGAAAAAGTTAAAATTAGTGCAAGAATCATGGGAGCAGAAAATAGAAACAATATTACCCTACGCTTTAAGCGGCATTCATAAAGCGCCAGCCCCAAAGTCACAGGCAAAAGTATTGAGAGATATGTTCCAAAAGTATTTGGGTTAGCCATCGTTGAGAAAACTCTGAGCATACTGCCTACGCGAAAAGCCCTGTTTTCGGCTATCCCCATAAACCAACCGCCAAAAGCATAGGGCCCCAGAATTTCTTGAATAACTCCCCCCACCGAAAGAACGGCTGCCACCACAACAGAAAGCCAGACCATTTTTTTCAAGGTACTTAAGGAAATCTCCGAGTAAATAATCACATAATATAAAAGAACGTATTGCAAAAAAGCACGAAGGCCAGCTAACCCAACACTCAGCGGAACCTTGTTAATAACAATGGACACAAACGCTATTAACAAAAAAACGATGAGGGGCTTATCCAAAGGAGTCGATTTAAAATCTTTTCGACGAGTAATAAATATTCTAAGAAGCAAACCAAAGAAAATCACCAGCAAAATTGCCTCATCCAGATATTTCAACGAGCTTGGGGCAAAAAGATCAAGGGTTAACTCCACCGGCACAAATAATAAAATAAAATAAATTCCAACCTCAATACGTGAAAGCATCAGGACCAAGATACCGAGAGAAACCAATCCCAAAAGGACAAGGGATGGTTGCCGAAAAATCAACATACCCAATAAAAAAGCCATCAGAGATAATGGAACCCCTATAAAAGGCAGCTGCCGAAAAGGCGTTGAACGCTTATCTAAAATAGAAACAGACATCCTTATTTCCCCTTTTTGTCACCAGCTGCGGGGAAGCTGAGCCAATAATCAACTGCAAATGCCAGAATTGAACCTAAAACAAATGAAACAAACAAGGCCGTAACCAACAAAACCAGCAAACTTTGGCGATTTGGAGCGGTTGGAAGCGTTGCGGGATAAATAACCTTAAAACCGCTGCTTTTAGCCAAGATGCTTTTAAGATCAGCAGCTTCTAACAACAAATCCTTTCTACTCATATAAAGAGCAGCAGTAGCATTGTTTAAAAGAGAGAGTTTAAGCTCCTGCGCTTCTTTATCCACCGATTTCCCTTCGGAGAGGTCCTCAATCGTTTGTTCGGTTTTTGTAATTAAAACATTTTCACCATCGAGTGTCTCTTTAATGTTTTGAACATCTTGCTCAACCGGCTCAATTTGAGACTTATACACTTCGTTATATTTCTCAACAAATTGCCCTGCGAGCGCATTACTCAACTTCTGCGCATCTTCCGGTGAAGCAGATTTCGCAATGATAGTTGTTATAATATTTTGTTCCTGATTTTCCACCTCAATCATTTTCTTTAAGGAAGCAGAGTCCGTGTCCCAACCAAGCTTCTTAATGGCCTCGGAAACAAAGGCGTCGCTGGTTACAATCTCCCTTGTGGTTAACCAATCGATTACACGCTTATTGTCCCTGTCTAAAGAATCATAAACGTGCCCGATCTCAATAATTGATCTACTCTCGTAAAGAGGAGGAGTAGAAAAACGACTGCATAAAACACCCGCAAACACAAATGTCACAACCACTGCAATTATCCATTTTCTTCTCCATAAAATACTCGTGTAAACCCTCGGATTAAAACCGCTAAAATTCTGTGAAGACATATCTATCACTCCTTAAAAAGCAAAATTATATACATGTAAACTAACCCCTATGTAATATCTTATCAACTAAAATTTCGGGCTGACGCAAATTAAGTTCAGGATAAACATCCTTTTTCTTTAATTCTATCTCTTCAGGACGTATTAATTTTCTCAATTTACCAACTTTAATAAGATGGCTGTCGATTGCCCCCATCTTTCCGGCAAAAATAGTATAAACCGGAGTCCCCAATACTACTGCCTCTCGATTGATGGTTCCACCCGCGCTAATTACCGCATCGGAGAAGTATATGAGACTTTGAGCGTCAACAACCTTATCTGCAACTATAATGTTATTTAGGTTCAGTTCTTTGAGTCTTAAACGTTGTTCTTCCATTCTTGGAAGAATAACCGTGCAGACATTCGATTGTTGAGACAGATAGTTTAAAGTGTCATCAAAGAGAGGGTTCTCAAACCGATGATAAAGAGCTACGTCCGGTGGCGTTCTAAATGTAACTATTATCTTCTTTTCATCGACTCCAAGCTGGGATAAAACAGCTTTATTTGGCTTAAATCCATAAAGGTAATATTCTTCTTTTAAACCGGGATACGGAAAAGCTCTTTCCGGTTTAAGCCCGTAAGGACGTAAAACATCCAAGGGGATTAAGTCGGGAAAGAGTGCTTTTTTTGAAACTCTTAAGTTTATATTGTGCGCGACCTTGGCATACTCATAATCAAACATCGTAACGTGGGGAATCCGTAAAAAAAGCGAAGCGACGGCCAAGTCGTTTGAGCCGTGACTTAGCGCCAGATCAAAGTTTTTGCCTTTGGCGAATTTTATTAAATCCTTTGTTCTGGAAAGAAGGCCAACCGCTTTTTTTAAAAAGCTTTTTCCCCGGTGATGACCAATCAAGGTATAATCCATCTTGTGCATTTCAAGCATGGGCACTGTTTGAGCAAATTCCCGCGCCGTAATTGTTACCGAGTGGCCTCTCTTATTTAGTTCCTCTATTATTGGTTTGAAAATTACCACATGAGGAGAATTTGTTATGTCAATCCATATATTCATTCTTGTTGCCTTTCAAAAATCGTCATTTTGACTATAAGATTCATTCAAAAAATTATTTAAACATATATTTTGTCACTCATATATTTGAAATATAACCCTGAGATTGCTTCGCCCCAATAAAACGGGGCTCGCAATGACAGGAAAAATATGTGGCTCTTCGCTTGCCTGCCGGCAGACACGGCAATCTTCAATTTACAATTCGACGAAGTTGCCATATCACTGGTTTTGGGGACCTCTTTTACCCTGTTCCTTCACTTAGAATCATAACTATTTTCTCGGCGGCCTGTCCATCCCCAAAAACCTGTCTTTGCGAACCGTTTGGCCAAAAATCTTCCACCGCCGCCAAAATATTATCATAATTACTACCAACTAATATATTCCAACCGTCTTCCACTGTTTCTACCCACTCCGTTGTTTCTCTCAAGGTAACACAAGGAACTTTAAAGAAATAAGCTTCCTTTTGTATTCCTCCTGAATCAGTCAGTATTTTCTTGGCATTTTTCTCAAGCATCAAAAAATCCAAATAACCAACGGCATCAATCAACACAACGTTTTTCGAATTTTCAAGATCAGACAGGAGCCCAAAATTATCCAAACTCTTTTTCGTTCTGGGGTGAAGGGGAAAAACCAATTTTTCCTCACAATCACAAAAAGCTCTAACTATCTCCGAAAGATTTTTAACGTTATCTGTATTGCCCGCCCTGTGAATTGTCGCCAATAAATACTCTTTTTTATCCAAATTCAACTTATTTAAAATATCCGACTTATCTTCAGCAATTTTTCCAAAATAAATTGCAGTATCATACATTATATCCCCGACGTTGAAAACCAATGGATAATTGGTGATCATGGGCCGGAAATTAGAAAATTCGTTGATGAGCTTTCCCTCGTTAATAATATTGTTGAACCCCTCATTTCGTAAATTGTTTATTGCTGTTTGCGTGGGACAAAACAAATAATCGGAAATGTGGTCGGTCAAGATACGGTTAACTTCTTCCGGCATCGTCTTATCAAAAGAACGCAAGCCGGCTTCAACATGAGCCAGAGGAATATGAAGCTTTACCGCTGCCAGGGCCCCGGCAAGCGTAGAATTTGTATCACCGTAAACCAATGTTAAATCCGGTTTTTCGGATAATAAAACATCTTCAATTTGAGCAAGCATATCCGCTGTCTGTTTTCCTTGAGAAGCAGAACCCACACCCAGATTATAATCAGGTTTTGGGATGCCCAGCTGCTCAAAAAAGATAGCCGACATCTCTTTGTTATAATGTTGACCAGTATGAATTAAAACTTCATGATGATTTTTTCTTATTTTTTTTGATATGGGAGCCGCTTTAATAAACTGCGGACGCGCCCCAACAATAGAAGCTATCTTCATTATCATAATACCTTTTTGATGACTTTTACTACGGATTCAATCTGTTCCTTTTTCAATTCGGCATATAAGGGAATCGCAATGGTTTCTTTGGAAGCTTTATCGCTTTCAGGTAAATCCCCCCACTTATAACCCAAATCCGCGTAAACTTCCTGGAGATGAAGAGGCACCGGATAATAAACGCCCGTGCCTATCCCCGCTTCTTTTAGAGCTTTTTCAAGCTCATCGCGTTTTTTTGTTCGGATAATGTAAAGATGATAAATGTGTTTTACGTTATCTGCCTCAAAGGGAGTTACAACATCGATATCTTTTAAAAGTTCGTTGTAGATATAAGCATTTTCCCCGCGCTTATCGTTCCAGGAATCTAAATATTTTAGCTTCACCAAAAGTATCGCCGCCTGAAGAGCATCCAATCTACTGTTGTGGCCCAAAATTGTATGATGATACTTCTTGGGGCTCCCGTGCTGTCTTAAAAGGCGAATCCTTTCTGCCAAATCTTTATCATTTGTAACAACCATGCCACCATCGCCCGCGCAACCTAAATTCTTGCTGGGGAAGAAACTAAAACAGCCCGTATCTCCAAGGCCGCCGATTCTTTTTCCCTTAAATTCCGCTCCGATAGCCTGACATGCATCCTCAACAACTTTTAAATTATGTTTTTTGGCAAGAGTCATAATAGCATCCATATCGACCGGCTGACCGAATATGTGAACAGGAATTATGGCCTTGGTATTTTCATTAATTTTTTCTTCTATTAACTCTATGTTTAAATTAAATGTATTTGGTTCAATATCCACAAAGACAGGTTTTGCCCCTACCCGTGAAATACATTCAGCGGTCGCAAAAAAAGTAAAAGGAGTAGTGATTACTTCATCTCCCGGCCCTATACCCATTGCCTCAAGTGACAAAATCAAGGCGTCTGTCCCGTTGGCAACCCCAACTCCATACTTTGCTCCGCAAAAGACTGCGACTTTTTCTTCTAATTCCTGAACCTTACTTCCCAAAATAAAGCGACAGCTCCCCATCACTTCCATTACTGCCGCATCAATTTCATTTTTTATAGAACAATATTGAGCTTGTAAATCTAAAAGTGGGATACTCATAAAACCTCCTGTTTAGTTCCATTAGTCTATTAGTTGGCCTGCCCGCCAATGCCTAGCGGCATTATAGGCGCAGGCAGGCGGGGAGTCGGTAATTTATAGTTTGCTAGTTTTTCCATACTCCATATTCTATACTCCATCGCCATTTGCTATATGCCATATGCTACCCGCTACTGATTTTTTAACAATTCTTCCTCCGGCACATCTCTTACGACTCTGGCCGGAATGCCCATCACAAGTTTATATGCCGGAACATCCTTTGTAACAATCGAACCCGCCGCGATAAAGGATTCTTCCCCAACCTCTATCGCGGGCAACAAAATCGAATTTCCTCCGATTCTCGCCCCTCGCTTTACATGAGCCCCTTTCATCTCCTTGAGTCTCTTTTCAGTGCGACCCATGTAATTGTCGTTCGTGAAAGTAACCATCGGGGCTATAAAAACATGGTCTTCAAGAATACTGTAAGCCGTAATATAAGAATTAGTCTGCATTTTTGTATAATCGCCGATGGAAACCTCGTTCTCAATAGCAACTCCTCTTCCGACCACAACAAAATCACCGATAACAACCTTCTCTCTTATGGTGGCCAAATCGGCAACCGTAACATTTTCACCAAGTTTTGTTCCCGCATATATAATTGCACCCGTGCCTATACTGCAACCCGAGCCAATCTCAAGAGGAGACAACCTGCCCTCAACTTTAGCCGTGCTGGTTGGAGCAAGTTTTGGTTGTCTTCCTAAAACAGCATTGTCAGCTATAGTTACATTGTCTCCAATTTGAACTCCCTCATAAATAATGACATTATTTCCTAAAATTACATTTGAGCCAATTTTTACATCCTCATAAATCACAACATTTTGACCCGTCTTAAAATTTGAGCCCGTCTTAGCCGACGCGGCAATACTACAGTTAGCCAACTTTAAACATCTCCTATCTTCACAGGCATACCGCCACTTTTCAAAGATTTTTGCGCGGCTTCTAAAACTTTAACAACCCTTAAACCATCACGCCCGTCACTCAAGGGGGATTTTCCTTCAATTATGCACTCAATAAAATGCATACATTCGGTACGCAGAGGTTCCTTCATGTTTATTGAGGGAATGACTATGTCCCCGAAACGTAAAGTCAAGTCCTCTCCGTAGGGTTTGTAATCCTGACTCTCCAAACCATCGACGCCTTTATCATAAATCTTTATTTTTTCAGCGCTTTCCATGTCATCAAAGACAACCATTTTTTTGCTGCCCACTATGGTTAACTTCCTAACTTTGTGAGGATCAAGCCAGCTTACCTGCATATGAGCCATAACACCATTGGGAAAATGCAAACTACTAAAGACAACATCCTCAATTCCATCACGAAGATAAGATTCACCTCTAGTTGTAACTTCAACCGGCTCCATCCCAAGAAGATAAAGGATAACCGATATATCATGAGGAGCTAAGCTCCAAAGAGCATTTTCGTCGCGCCTTACTTTCCCCAAATTTAAACGCTGAGAATATAAGTAATAAACTTCTCCCATCTCTCCGGAATCAATATAAGACTTAACCTTGCGAACAGCCGAATGATATTCAAGTAAATGCCCGACCATCAAAATCTTATTCTTCTTGTCAGCCAAATCAACCAGTTCGGAAGAGGTAGCACTATCGAGCGTCAAGGGCTTCTCAACATAAACATGCTTGCCATGCTCCAAAGCTTGTTTTGCTAAATCATAATGAGTAGGCGCAGACGTAGCAACTACAACCGCATCTATATCTATGTCATTTAAAATCTCCGCATAGTCCCGAGTTGTCTTAACTGACGGATAAAGCTGATTGATTTTCCGCAGATTATCTTCTGCCAAATCACAACAAGCCACTAAATTTACATTAGATATTCTACTAAAGTTTCTAACAAGATTTGGACCCCAATAACCATAGCCGACCACGGCCACATTAATCTTACCCATATAAGCTCCCAAAATTTAAATTTTTACTATATTTCCCCTGCTAAATTCATCCAAAGCATTTCTGGTATCGACAACAAGATTTGCTTTGTTAACAATAAGTTCGTAGTCCACATTAGAATGGTCGGTAATTACCACCGCGCAATCATTTTCTCTTAACATGTCTTCGCTTAATGGTTGGGAACAAAAAGATTCGTCTCCAACACTAATTTTATCTATATACGGGTCATGGTAAGAAACAAGTGCGCCCTTCTGTCTAAGAATTTCAATAACCTTTAAAGCCGGGGATTCTCTAAGATCATCAATGTCTTTCTTGTAGGCAACCCCCAAAATAAGAATTTTGGAACCCTTAATACTTTTTTGAACATCGTTTAAAGCTTCCGCTATTTTTGAGACAACATAATAGGGCATATTTTGGTTGATCTTGCCGGCAAGCTCAATAAACTCGGTATAAAAATCATACTCCTTGGCTTTCCAGGAAAGATAAAAAGGGTCTACAGGAATACAATGCCCACCTAACCCCGGGCCGGGATAAAACGGCATAAAGCCAAATGGCTTGGTAGATGCCGCCTTTACAACTTCCCAAACATCTATATTCATACGGTCACATAAAATCATGATTTCATTCACCAAAGCTATGTTTACACAACGAAATATATTCTCCAAAAGCTTTGTCATCTCGGCTGTTTTAGGTGAAGATACCGATACTACTTGATCCACAACCTGAGCATACAATAAAGAAGCTATACGGGTGCAATCTTTCGTAACGCCCCCAACAACCTTTGGAGTGTTTTTAATTGAGTACTTTTTGTTCCCGGGGTCCACCCTCTCGGGAGAAAACGCAACATAAATGTCTTTGCCGACTTCTAAACCATATTTTTTAATCACAGGTAAAATAATTTCTTCCGTTGTGCCAGGATAAGATGTGCTTTCAAGGATAATTAACTGCCCTTTTTTGAGATAGGGAGAGATTGAATTTATACTGCCCTGAATATACGAAGTATCCGGCTCCCTTGTTTTATTAAGGGGTGTGGGGACACAAATAATTATTACATCTAAGTCGCCAATAACTTTAAAATCGTTAGTTGCTTTAAGATGGCCGCTTTTTACCAGGTTTTTAATTATGTCCCCGTTTAAATCGGGAATATAATTTTCACCTCTTAAAATCATATCCACTTTTCGGCAATCAAGATCTATTCCGACCACGTTAAAATCAACTTTAGCCATCTCAACAGCAAGGGGCAGCCCCACATATCCCAGGCCAACTATCCCAATCTTCACTTTTTTCTCAGTTATCTCATTTTCAAGAGACATGGTCATCCTTTTAACAAATTAATAAAGAACAAATGCTATCATAAAGACTATATCCTGTCTAACCAACTTATCCTCTACTTAATGGCAAACATTAATTCACCTTGTGCCACCAATTCTCCATCTACGGTGGCTTTTGCCTGTCCAACACCAATAAGGCCTTTTGTCTTTATAATCTCCGTTTCAAGCTTCAATTGGTCACCCGGACGAACTTGTCTTTTAAACCTCACCTTATCTATTCCCGCAAAAAAAGCAATTTTGCCCCTGTTCTCCTCTTTGCTTAAAAGAGCGACCGCTCCAACCTGAGCCAGTGCCTCAACTATTAACACTCCGGGCATAACAGGATAATCAGGAAAATGGCCGGCAAAGTAGAATTCGTCTGCGACAACATTTTTAATTCCCACAGCCCGCCTTCCTACTTCAAGCTCTAAAATCTTATCCACTAAAAGAAATGGGGGCCTGTGAGGAATAATTTTTTTAATTTCATCAACATCCAACATAAAAATATCCTCCCTCTCAATCATATGAAAAAAGTTTATCCCTTTCTTAAAATTAAGACAAGTTCAATTGTTATGTTATAATCTTTTAAAATAAAAAATGAAAATGCCGTGCCTACCGGCAGGCAGGAAAATATAAAAACGATATAGAAAAATTAAAAATGTTAAGGGCAAAACCACATCACTTTCAACCTCGCCACTGCCGGGATGTAGGTTAATCTTCACCCATCAAAAAAAAGGGTGGGGAAGATTGCCGTTTCAAAATATAAAAGGACGGGAAAATATCTTGAAAAAAATCTTAATAACATTACTTGTTTTGACATTAACCGGAGCAGTAGCATTCACCCTTTATTTTCGTTTAAGGCCTGCGGAAACATCTGAAAACCCAATTATAGAAAATGTGGATGAAGATATCGAGATAAAAGATGACTCCGTCGTCGAAGAAAACACCTCTGAAAATTATTGTCTTACTTGTGGGCAGGAAACCGCTCCGGAAAATGCCAATCTTAGACCGCTTGCCGTAATTATTGAGAACCATCCCGCGGCGCGGCCTCAATCGGGACTCGAAGATGCCTGCATTGTTTATGAGGTAGTTGCCGAAGGTGGTATCACAAGATTTTTAGCCATTTACACTCACAAAAATTGCAATAATATCGGCCCCGTGAGAAGCGTCAGAAAATATTTCGCTGAGATAGCAAAAGGATATGATGCTATGCTGGCACATTGTGGAGGCTCTCCAACCGGCTATTTAGCCATTAAAGAATTACACTTAGCCGATCTGGATGAATTCGCAAACTCAGGAGCTTATCGGAGGGTAAGTTCACGTAAGATGCCGCACAATCTCTATACTTCCACCAAAAGACTGAGAGAACGCGCTGAGAAGAAGAATTTTGCTTCTAATGTGAGTTATGAATCTTTTAAATTTAAAAATGATGCCCCTCTTGAGAAACGACCTGAAGAGACGTACGCGATTATAGATTTCTCTACTCCAAAATTTAAAGTGAAATATGAATACAATCGAGAAAATAATTCGTACTCGCGCTTTATGGGCGGCATGCAACATAAAGACAGTAACTCGGGCAAACAGCTTGAAGCAAAAAATATTCTAGTCTTAATAACATCAATTCGGGTAGTCGATAAGATAGGCCGTGTCGATATAAGCACTTTGGGAAGTGGCCCGGCATATGCTTTTTTAGATGGCACTGTAATTACAGGTAGATGGACCCGAGAAAGTTTATCTAACACAATAAAGTTTTATGACCAGTCAGAAAAAGAGATTGCGTTAAACCGAGGGCAAACGTGGATTGAAATTATATCTCCTGATAAAAAAGTAGACTTTCCTGAATTTCAAGGTTAAATCTTAAGCGAATCTTGTTTACTAACCCTGCTTATGTCAGCACCAAGGGATTTTAGCTTGATTTCAAAGCTCTCATATCCCCTGTCAATATGAGAAATATCAATAACTTCAGTAACGCCTTTGGCAACCAATCCGGCCAAAACCAGTGCCGCCCCACCTCTTAAATCAGTGGATTTTACCGGAGCTCCGATAAGACCATTAATCCTTTTTACAATCGCGTGAGGGCCTTGAACACGAATATTTGCCCCCATTCGATTAAGCTCGTCAATAAGCATAAACCTATTTTCAAAAACATTTTCCGTAACTATGCTTGTTCCGTTAGCAACAGACAGTAATGCCATCATTTGAGCTTGCATATCCGTTGGAAATCCGGGATAAGGCAATGTAGCAATATCTAACGGTTTAATCTCACCATTTCGAGAAACTCTTAGCCCGCCATCGGTTTCATTAATTGTCACACCCGCATCGGTTAATTTGCTTTTAATCATACCCATTAAATTAAGCGGCGCGTTTTGAATTAAAACATCACCATCAGATAAAGCAGCCGCCACCATAAATGTTCCCGCCTCTATCCTGTCGGAAACAACCGTATATTCTCCTGTGGGGCAAAGTTTTTCAACTCCTTTAATAACCAAACGGCTTGTGCCGGCTCCATCAATTTTTGCCCCCATCTGTTTTAAAAAATAAACGAGGTCGGTTATTTCCGGCTCCCTTGCGGCATTTTTAATTACAGTCGTTCCTTTTGCCTTGACGGCCGCCATCAAAATATTTTCAGTTGCTCCGACACTTGGAAAATTGAAATCAATCTCCGTTCCCTTTAAAGTATTTGCTTCCGCTTCAATAAATCCGCGTTTTACCTTTATTTTAGCTCCTAACTTCTCCAAACCACGCAGATGAAAATCTATCTTTCTCAAGCCAATATTACACCCACCCGGCAATGCCACATATGCTTTACCAACCTTTGCCAGCAAAGGGCCTAAAACTATTATGGAGGCACGCATTTGATTTACCAGTTCATATGGCGCTTCACATCTTAAAGAACTCGCGGGGGTAATGGTTGTTGGGCCGGAATCGCTTAAATCCACCTTCATTCCAAGCTCTTCAAGAACCTTTGCCATAACAAAAACATCTTTGATTTTCGGGACATTCTTGAGAACAACTTTATCGTCACTCAATATTGAAGCAGCCATGAGTTTAAGGGCAGCATTTTTAGCTCCGCCAATCTTTACGGTGCCTTTTAATTTATTCCCGCCTCTTATAAGAAACTTTTCCATATAACTCCTAAAAGCTTAATTTTAATAAGTATAGTATATCCTTTGCCGGCCATTACATTAAATACCGGTTTTATGACAAACATCGAAGCTTTTTTATTTATATTTTAGAATTATAACTCAGAGATTGCTTCGTCGCTATTGCTCCTCGCAATGACGGAGGTGGTGAGATTTTTTGTCACCTTGTTTCTCATAGTGACGCCCTATTCGTCACTGCGAGCGACCTGCCCGCCAACCCGCAGCGGGTCATAGGCTCAGGCAGGCGCTCCATTGGAAAATGAAAATTGGGAAATCAGCCTCCCGCCCTCAGCTGCCAGCTTTCAGGAAGAGCAAGAAGCATAGAACAGAGAGTGTATGAGCATGGTCGACCCACAAAAAAATATAATTAAACCGAGATTGCCGCGTCGCCTACGGCTCCTCGCAATGACGAGTGGGTTTGAGATTGCTTCGCCCCTATCAGGGTTCGCAATGACGAGTGGGTTTGAGATTGCTTCGTCGCTATCAGGGTTCGCAATGACGAGTGGGTTTGAGATTGCTTCGTCGCTATTGCTCCTCGCAATGACGGAGGATTTAATTTCCTCCAATGACAATCCTATTCGTCACTGCCTACCCCTTTACCGTCACTGCGAGCAAAGCGCGGCAGTCTCAGGTAAGCAGGCAATGACGAGTGGTTTTGAGATTGCTTCGTTACCCGCATCGGGGACAGGTCGCCTACGGCTCCTCCCGCCAGAGGCGGGCACGGCGCAATGACAGGGAATATGGCAATATGACAGAGAGTTTAATTTCCTCGCAATGACACCTTATTCTTAATTCCCTCTCATCACGAGAAAAAAACAAACCCTTGAATCAATCAAGGGTTTGTGACGTTTATTTAAAAACTTTAAATTAGATAACTAAACTCTTTTGCTAATCCGTATCCTATTTTCAGCTTTTTCTAAATCAATTTGAGCTTTGTAGTAATCCTCGCCTTCTTTTTGGGCTTCGGCAATTTCCTTAATAGCCTTCTCTTTTGCTTCTTTTGCCCTTTTGATATCAATTTCAGAAGCAAACTCCGCGAAATTGGCAAGGATAATAACT
>NZ_JAUSCH010000016.1 GCF_030651595.1 Candidatus Oleimmundimicrobium sp.
AAGCCGTAAACGATAAAGATTTTGAATGGTTAGGCATACCGTTCTTCGACTCATTCTATCCCGATGGGTTCAGGACGAAACGCGCTTTTACAAGGAGCGACGGCACCGTAGGCACTACAGCGTCATGGCCTTGCGGTTGGCTTGAATCAAACGTCGTGCAGATACTCGACCCTAAGCATTATTGGTACGACCCGACTGGAAACACGTTTCATATCTTTATGCGTTTTAATTCAGGTATAACCAATATCGGCTGTGTTATAAAGGCTGTTGAGCAAAAAGACGGTTCAATAAAGACCGAATTTGTAGAGGCGCCTTCAGGCAAGAAACATTTCCTTGTGCCGTTGCCGGGCGGACAGATGAAGTTCAGCGTTGTCTACGATGAGAAAACAAAACTATACTGGCTGGTCAGCACCCAAACAACAGACAGTATGACAAAAGCGGAACTTCTGAGCGATGACAGATTTGACCTGCCGTACAATGAAAGACGCAGGCTTGTTCTGCATTTTTCTAAGAATATGATCGACTGGTGTTTCGCCGGCGTTGTGGCAATCGGCCCCTCCGAGAGGTCGGCAAGACATTACTGCCAGATGGTCATTAAGGAAGATGATTTGCTGATAATGAGCCGTTCGGGTGATTTGGAAGCCAAAGACGCCCATAACGGCAACATCGCCACCTTCCATAAGGTGGAAAATTTCAGGGAACTGGTGTATTAAGAAAGAATTATGTCTCAATAGGTGAGACACGAAATAATTAATTGCAAATTTGTTTCAGGAGATTACTATGAAGAAAATCGTATGTATTTTAAGTCTGATGATTCTTGTTTCCGCATCGTTCGCGGCTAACAAGGACTGGACAAACGGAAGCGGCGACCGTAACTTCGCCAGAGGCTCAAACTGGTTCGACACGCTTGATACTTATAACTGGGTATCGACCGACGCTCCAAGGATCAATATGAGCGGCACTAACGCTCCAATATTGAACAGCAATGTTGTCTGCGGAAGTATGGTACTTGGTTACATTGCCAACGGCACCGGCGAGTTGAATATCACCGGCGGAACAAACACATTTATTAACGGCACATTCGCAGGCACCGCCGCCACGATTACCGGCATAATGAACGTCAGCGGCGGCACAACGACATTCAGCGGATACTTTACCGTCGGCAACACCGGAACAGGCATTCTTAACGTTTCCGACGGCATACTGAACCTAAACCGTTCACAGTTATGCCAGGTTGCAGGTTCACAGGGCGCTTATAATATCAGCGGCGGACAGATAAATATCGTTACAAACCTAACTGTCGGTT
>NZ_JAUSCH010000017.1 GCF_030651595.1 Candidatus Oleimmundimicrobium sp.
CCGAAAGAAATCCGACCGATCGAAGCCGGTGCTGAACCTTGAAGGTTATATCTGGTCCCTGAAGGATCCGCTAAACGGTGATCAGTGGACAGACGCTCACGATCGGGCCATTCGAATGCTGATTGAGGCACCGACGACACAAGGCGGTTACGGGATCAAAGTCACCGACCGAGACCTGTTCGCGGCGGTAAACCTGGTCGCAGAAGCAAATCGCTTCCATCCCGTGCGGGAGAAAATACTCAGTGTCGAATGGGACGGTGTTGCTCGCGCAGAGACGCTGTTTATCGAATATCTGATGTGCGACGACAACGCATATAACCGACAGGCTTCCTTGCTCACGCTGCTAGGGGCTCTGACCCGCATCTTTGAGCCAGGTCACAAGTTCGACTTCGTTCCCATCCTCGAAGGTCTTCAAGGCAAGGGAAAATCGACCTTCATCGAGATTCTGGGGGTAGGTTGGTACTCAGAACTGGTCGGTGACATCTCCAACCCGCAGGAAATGGTCCAAATCATGCAGGGATCATGGATTATGGAGATTGGGGAACTCTCTGCCATGGCCCGACATGAGGTTAATGACCTTAAAGCCTTCGTCTCCCGCAAGTTCGACAAGGCACGGCTTCCGTATGGCAAACGAGCGATGACCTTCCCGCGGCAGTGTATCTTCGTTGGATCGACCAATGATGATGAGTACCTGCGTGACTCGACCGGGAACCGGCGCTACTGGCCAATCGTTTCCAAGGTCGAAGGAATGATTGACAACAAGCGTCTGGCCAAAGAAATCCTGCAGATATGGGCAGAGACTTACCAGCTTTACCGCGCGATGCGGGATGCACGGCCATTCGGAGAATTGCCCCTTTACCTGACCGACGAGATTGCACAGGTCGAGGCTGCAGCCGTTCAGGAAAGCCGTCGCATAGAGACATCGGAAGAAGCCCTTGCTGCCGTCATTATGGCATGGCTTGACCAGCCCATCGGCTCCGA
The DNA here is from genome assembly GCF_030651595.1 of Candidatus Oleimmundimicrobium sp. Lineage (NCBI taxonomy): Bacteria > Bacillati > Actinomycetota > Candidatus Aquicultoria > Candidatus Subteraquimicrobiales > Candidatus Oleimmundimicrobiaceae > Candidatus Oleimmundimicrobium > Candidatus Oleimmundimicrobium sp. Next base: position 982 of record NZ_JAUSCH010000017.1, read on the forward strand.
AGATGGCTTCACCGACCTCGACGGCGAAACCACCCTGCGAGACGCCACCTGTCTGAACCAGATATGGCAGGAGTGTCTTGGCAAGACAGGTTCCATCCCGCACAACGAGACCATGAAAATCGGAAAAGCCTTGAAGTTGACCAACTGGAACAGGTCTTGGAACAAGGTGATGCACCCAGAGTTTGCGTCAAGGTACGGTCCCACTCGAATATATACCCGACCTGATTGAGAATGGCCCCTTCGGGGGCCTTTTTCATATCTTTGCGTAAGATTGAACATTCGTTTACAGACGAATATTAGTTAGAAATCTAATGTTGGATCAGAAACAAAGATTTACAGGAAATTTAACATTCGATCCTAATCAAATTCATTTTGGTTCAAACATTTCCCTACAGACGAACATTAGCCTGTAGAATCTAACACCCTCCCAAGGGTGTTGATTAGGGTGTTGGGTAAAATGTCAATGTTTTCAATGCTTAACCACCCCCAACACCCTTAACACCCTATTTTCCTATAACTTCTCTCTACAGGGGTAATCTACGTTTCTGGCTGTTTCGACCAGTTGTAGGGCTTGTCCCTTTATCAGACTTTTTAGTAGGAATAGGGTGTTAAGGGTGTTAAAGGTGGTAAAGTATTGAAATTAAACATAAATCTTCACCACCCTCACTTACCACCTTACCTAGGGTGGTAAAGTATTGAAAATAAACAAGAAATTTTACCTTACATCGAAAATTCGGTTACAATCAAACATTCGATTGTAGAGCATTGCATCGTGGATCAATGGTCGGACCTCCCACTCAGGGGGTTCGTTTTGCAAAGTTGCAAAGTCTGTCCTGCAAATCTGCAAAGTGTTATAATATCACATGAATCTGTGAACAGTGTTCAAAATCAGTTTCGATGCGAAAAAAATCCAGAAAAAATTGTTCATTTTCAATGTATTATGCCAGTTTTACTCTGATATTTTTCAAATTTCGCGTGAATCGGGGTTCTGCGTCCCCGCCCGACCGCGCCACCCCGTAGAAGGACCCATAGCCAAGGCAATACTGTAAAATCGAACATTATCAAGGCGTTATCCAGGCTTTGCACCTGCATCCTGCAGCATTGCAAAGTTGCAAAGCGTTATAAATCAAACGCTTAGGCGATTAGACCAGGACGCAATCCTCCGCGCATGATGACGCCACGACTCCACGCTATCGGATCCGGTAAAAGCGAGGTGCAGGGCGAAGCATGGCCACAGGGCGAGGTGCAGGGCGAACCATGGCCACAGGGCGAGGTGCAGGGCGAACCATGGCCAGAAAAGCAAAAACCCGCCACTGGGGCGGGTTCAATGCAAAAGTGCAGCTTTTGGCGGGTTCAACTGTATTCTGACTCCCTTATACGTTCCATATATTCCCTATAGTCAATCTGGACAAATTCCAGTTGATACGAACTCTGTCGAATTACAAAGTTAGCCCGCTTTCCTCCACCTTGAATATATTTCCAAATATCAACTGTATTGATTTGACGCCTTGCGCGCAATGGCCAAGAATTCAAATCAATTTCAGAATTGATATGCTTCACCATTGCCGCGCGTGTTTCATATCTGGCAACATCAAGCGAATCCGGCATACATCCCGCCAAGCCGCGCATGATAATGTAATATGCAATCTTTTGTGACATTACC
>NZ_JAUSCH010000018.1 GCF_030651595.1 Candidatus Oleimmundimicrobium sp.
TTTAATGATACCTATCAATTACAAACTCTCCAATAGAGCAAAGTGACCCTCTTACATCGTCATTTTCAATTAGCTCTATGGCCCCCAGGGCCTTCTCCACAAACCCCTTAGCCCTCCTCTTTGTTTCTTTAATTGCCGAGGTGGCTTCAATTATTTCAATGGCTTTTTTTATCTCTTCCTCAGTTAAATTTACATTCTCCACCACATTTTGTAAATATGCTCTCTGAGGAGTCTCTTTTAAAGCAAGAAATACAGGCATAGTAACCATACCGTCTTTTAAATCTATCCCAATTGGTTTTCCGAGAACCTTTTTGTCCCCTGAAATATCTAAAACATCATCATATATTTGAAATGCCATTCCCAAATTTTCACCATATCTTCCCAATGCTTCAATTTCAACTTTTTTCGCCTCTGAAAGTGTCGCCCCTATTAAACAGGCCGTGGAAAACAAAACGGCCGTCTTGCTCTTTATTTTAGCTAAATAATCATCCATTGTTTGATTTAAGCTGTAACGAGTTCTCATTTGATGAAGCTCTCCGACGCTCAGCGCTAAAACCGCTTCGGACATTACTTTCATAAGATAGGGATTGTCCAATTTTGAAAGAATCTCAAAAGCTATTCCAAATAAATAATCTCCCGCGGAAACAGCTGTCTTTTTATTCCACGCGGCATTAATTGTTGGAGACCCGCGACGCGTATCAGCTCCGTCTAAAACATCATCGTGAATTAAAGAAGCGGTGTGAACTAACTCAACGGCCACAGCCGCGTGTATTAGCTTGGACGCATCATATAAGTTTATCATCCCCGCCAGAAGAACAAGAATTGGCCTAAGTCTTTTACCTCCCGCCTTAAGCGTAGTTAAAGCTGCCTCGGCAAGCTTTCCTTCCTTTGAGGACACAACCCTTGTAAGTTCATCTTCAACTTGCTTTAAATCTTCTTTTACGCAAAGCGGTAATAAATGACCTTTAGACATTTTCACCTACAAATTTCATTTTACACCAACATGAACCGCCACGATTCCAAAGGTCAAATTGTAATATTTGACATCCTTGAAGCCGGCATCTTCCATAATTTTCTTCAATCTTTCCTGGTTGGGAAATTCTTTGATAGAATTTGAAAGATATTTATAAGAATCAAAATCTCCGCCAAACAATCCGCCAATTATTGGAAGAACGTAAGATAAATAAAAGAGATAGATAAACCTAAATAAAAAAAAAGGCGGATTAGAAAATTCCAAACAAACCGCTTTCCCCTGAGGTTTTAAAACTCTATGCATCTCACTAAAAGCCTTACTGATATGCTCGACATTGCGTATACCGAAGCCGACGGTTACACCATCGAAACAATTATTCTTAAAGGGAAGATTTTCAGCATCTCCCTGAATAAATTCTATCTTTTTATCCAGCCCCGACTTTGTCGTCTTTGTTTTTCCAAACTCAATCATTTTAGAGCAAAAATCAAGCGCCTTAATTTTGCTCCCGTTTAAATTTTTGGCCATCCTTATAGCCAAGTCCCCCGTTCCCGAACAAACATCGAGAAACTTGCCATATGAGATACCTCTGAATTGAGATACAGTGAAATCTTTCCAAAAATGATGAAGACCGAAACTTAAAAGAGAATTTGTTAAATCGTAACGTTTTGCTATTTTAGAAAAAGCAGACTGAACATATTTTTGTTTTGAATTCATTTGAGCCAATTTAATCCCCCGCCTTACTTGGTTTCAATAAAGCGCGGAGAACACCAAGGGGTCTAAAATTAAATAAGCTTAAATTGCGCAACCTGTTTCCGGAAAAAAGCTGGTTAAGCCAGTCAAGCTCCCTATATTTATTGGCATCCGGAGCAATGCTGTATTTATCAACTTTCTCTTTAAGTTCTTTTAGCTTAATTTCTCTAAGCTCAAAATCCTCAATAAGCATAATTTCATCTATTTGCTTCATAAGGTCCTTCTCATAATGAAGCCTTGCATCCACCTGTTTGGCTTCCGCCTCAGAAATCACATTATATTTTGCTTTAACTTTATTGATACCTATCATGGCATCATAAGTACTGTAAGCGTATTCATCTTGGGTCATCCACTTGGTCTCATAATTTAAAACATGCTTCCAGCTCGGCTGAAGAAGAGCCTGCCGATGCTCCTCGAGTGTTTTACATTTCAAGGTATATCCATACTTATCAGGATTTTCATAAATCAAACTCCCCGGGTCCAAGAAAGGAACCATAGGAGAAATGAACATCAAAATCCTCTTATCCCCGTTAAATTTTTGATAGAGATATTCACAATAGTTTGGAGTATCCAAAACAGACTCCGCGGTTTGATATGGCAAACCGGTCATGTAATAAATCTCAAAACGCTCAACATTGTTCTCAAGCGCCCAACCGATACTTGCTTCAACTTCCTCGTTGGTATATGTCTTACCGGAACCCTTGCGAACCTTGGGGTCGTGTGATTCCAAAGAAGCCCCCATGGCGTAGTGAGGGAAAGCATCTTTTATTTTTTTAAAGAAGTCCTCAGGAGGAGGCGTAAAAAATTCCAAGCCCACCTGGTTAGTAATTCCCTTTTTCTTCACGGCCTCAAAAAATCTATCGGCATATTCATCGCCCGCCTGCCTTAAATCTCCTAAAACAAAAGTTGGACTCTTCACGGTTTTTTGAATATTTGCTATATCCTCTGCTACAAGTTCAGGGTCGCGATAAGCAATTTTATTTCTTCCATAAAAATTCTTTGAAGTGTAAGCTGAGCCACCGCAAAATGTACAATTTTTAGTACATCCTTTGCAAGTCAATGCGGCAGTTGACGGAGTTTTTAACCAATCTTTCCAAGGTAAAGCCCCCACCATATCTCGATATTTTATAACCGACTTCATTATGTGGCTATAATCCATGGAGGTGTAATTTATATCTTTTGGCACATAAGTTATGGGATTTTCGTGAATATTGCCTTTATCATCTTTCCAGGTAAGATTGGGAATATCTTCTATCGATTTTTTTTCTTTAATACATTCAATGAGACGCCTTAGGGGTTCCTCGGTGCAATCGCCCCGCAAAACATAATCGACGCAAGAATAGGAAATTAATTCCCGGTGAAAATAAGAAGATGAAAGCCCTCCGAAGATAACGGGAATATCAGGATGGTATTTTTTAACAATTTTCGCGATTTCAATACTCCCGTGAGCATGAGGTAGCCAATGTAAATCTATTCCAAATGCCTTTGGCTTAAGAGACTTTATGAGTTTTTCCGCATCAAATTTTTTATCCTTCAACATCCTTACAGCGATATTTATGACGCGAACCTTATGGCCATAACGATTCAAATACTCAGCTATTGTGCTAAAACCAACCGGATACATCTCGAATATTGGTGCTGATGGTATTAAGTCGGCCACCGGGCCGTACATGATGGAGCGCTCCCGAAAATCATATACGCTTGGAGCGTGAAGTAAAATTAAATCTGTACTAAACAAAGCGACTACCTCCATTAAAAACTTACGAATTAAAGTATTTTACAGTAAAGACTTAAAATAAAAAAGAGAAGAAAGCCCTTCCGTTAATTTTCGAAGACAATCAATTTAAGCTGCTCCCTATCAGGCCCATTTGGTAATCCATCTAAAGCTTTTTTGGCAGAATCTTTGTAAGTTTCGATAATATCAATAGAGCTTCCCTTGGCTTCACGAAGTATCCCAAAGTTTAACCCAAAGAACTTTAAGGCCTCAATAATTTTTCCGTTTGCTCCCCCAATTAAAGCTCCAAGCCAACACGAAGTCTTATATAAGGCCGCTAACTCACTCAACCTTTCCAGCTCTTCCAAATCTTCCGAATTCCCCCTGGCAAAACTCGCAATGGTTTGAGCGAGAATATTGATT